>NZ_JAUBOZ010000128.1:14307-18761 GCF_036700475.1 Microcoleus sp. T2B6
TTGCGGGACACCCCACAAGAAAATTCATTCTTTGTGAAACAGGCATCTTGCCTGTTCTTGCGATTGACTCTTGGGTGGGGGTGAATTTTCGAGATGATTTGTTTTAGGCAATTATTGTTGGTAAAACCCCACCCTAAGAGACATTGCTAAATTGTGGAACCTTCGCCGACAACCATTCGGCGCGCAACTTGTCAATAGCTAATTCTTTGAATTTAGCTTCTACTTCAATCCAAGGAGCCTGATAATAGCAATTAGGCATTTCTGTAATTAAATCGCTGTGGCGCGGATCGGCAAAAAATTCTCTGCCATTCGATATGTGCACTAATTGCAATTCAGGAACAGACCAAGTTGTGCGGGCTGCTGCGAGCATTTCGGCAACACTGGGATCGTCGTAAGTTTCTAAATGTTCGTGAATGACGTGGTGGTGGGCGTCAAAAACCATTGGTACGCCGGTATCGAGACAAACTTCTAAAATTTCCGAGGAACTGTAAGCGTATTCGTCATTTTCAAAGGTTAAGCGCGATCGAATGGATTCTGGCAAGTCGCGGATGACTGATTTAAGCTGCGAAGTGCGATCGCTCTTGCCGCCGTGAATGTTCATCAGTGCCTGGGGCGATCGGGGCTGTCCCAACATATCTAAAATTAAAGCATGAGCCGCGAGAATTTTAATGCTGTTTGCAACGACATCAGGCTTGTCGGAACTGAGGACGACAAATTGATCGGGGTGCAGTACCAAGCGGATGCCCAAAGAAAGAGCGCGATCGCCCGTAGTCCGCAATTCTTCAGTCATGGAGTGTAGCACTGCTTCCCCCAAATCTGTATCTGCAAAAGGGAACAGTGCGGAAGTCATGCGGTAGAGCTTAATCTCATTAGCTGAACAGAAGTCGATCGCTTTGTCAAGCCGCTTTAAGTTGTCTGTATAGAGCTCGCGCAATACTGTTTCTTGTTCAGTTTCCGAAAGCTGTAAAAGTCGCTTCCGCGTGACAGTGCGAAAGCGAACTGCATCGGATGTTGTAATGCAGACTAACCCCAATTCCGGCAATTTGTCTTTTTGAAATAGTTGGTTAATCTCGCTCATTTCTCAATAATTCCTAACTTGAATTTTAGGTTAAATAGTTTTTTAGTAAGGACTTTAGTCCTTTGTTCTGAAGCTGTGATATCAATTCCGGTTGTATCGGAATGATTAAACCACAGAGGGCACAGAGGACACAGAGAAAGAGAAGAGAGAGATAATTATTCCGATGTCAACGGATTTGATATGAGGTACTACTGAACCTGCCCAAATAGTCCGCCGGAGATTCTCATCCCTGGCGGACTATGGAAGTGCAAGATGTAATTAGTACAAACCGGATTTTTATCAAACATCTAATCAACCGCGTCGCAGATAGGATATCGATGACAATTTAATCGATATAACTATTGCTGTTCTTCGCCAGACTCAGCCTCTTCGTCGGGCCGCGCGGTGGCAACAGGATTTTCCATTGCTTCGTTATGGAACGGATAACCGGATGTTTCTTGATTTAGCGGGTCAGCGGGTTGGTCGTCAGGAGATGTAATTTGACCGTTAGTGTTGGTATTGGGTTTTGTGGAAGAGCCTTTATGGCTGGCGTGACCGCTACTCATCTTTTTTTCCTCAATTAGGTGGATCGAACAATTTCTAGCTTAGACTTAGCTGCTGCGGGCGATCGCCTATCTTAAGTCAGAGATCTGCTATACAAGTCTTGCGGCAGGTTTGACCAATTCTCTCTAACTAATGGCCGTTCGCGGCAGAACCATAGGCAGGTACAGGACAGCGATTTTGGTCAAATATCCGCTCAGCATTAACGTCAATCCAGGTATATTGTCCTCATTTTTTGACTTTAACAGATTCTATGTTCAAACCGAGGTTGCTTATAATTTGGCGAACATCTTTCTCTGTGATTTCTTGATGCTTTCCCTTGGCTGCAAAGCAAGTTTTGGGCATATCAGCGGCTTTTTGGGCTTTGGCTCCCTGCGGCATCGGAATTTTTGCGATACTTTTTCCTTTGGAAATGTTTGTAATTAGCTCTTGCTTTTTTTGTGGATGCTCAAGCACATTTTCGACGAGCGCAGCGTACTTATTCTCAAACAAGTCTTTAAAGGCATCTTTCTTCTCCTCTGGTTCAGGAAGCGATCGCCCCTGAACCAGCATATTTATATTTTCCTTAGCCGTCAGGATATCGCCGATTGGCCCCGTAGCCTCGTGATTTCCGACAGCTATAGCAGGTAAATCTGGTATTACTTCCGTCTGAATAATAAATTTTCCTCTCCCTGCTGCCCTCGCCAGAGTTTTTCCAAATGATGCTGTTACCGCATCCTCTAAGGAATCTAAACGTTCGTCATCTGCTTCTTCCCATTCTGCAATTAGTGTTAGCAGTTTGCAGAATGGATGATTGCCATCAGCCAATAGTTGGGTGTCGGGATGCAAGTCAGACTCGTGGGATTCGGAAATGGCGCGTTGAAGTTCGCGGGCTTTTTCCTGACATTCCAGCAATGACTGAAAATTGCTCTCTACTCGATGGGCGATCGCTAAAATTCGTTCCAGAACCCTCAAAGCAGAGTCGCGGACAAGAGCGATCGCACTTTTTTGCTTCTCGGCAAAATCAACACGCTCAAGTACAGACTTGATATCTGCTAAAGAACCAATTTCCTCAGTTGTCAGCATTGGCGATACTGCCAAATATTCAGCCATTTCTAGCGCCTTGTCGCGAAGCTGAATAAAGTTTTTCCGGGACTCGTCAAGTTCTTGAATCAGCTTTTGAGATATAGGTATACCAGGGTTTAGCAACTTTCGACTCGCCTCTGACAGCCGTGCTTCCAGTTGGGAAAAAACATCTTGTAGTGCGGTGAGTTGTTTGAGTAAGTCTGCTGAATTGTGTTTCATCGGTTTAATCGCTCCATTCAAGTTATTTTCTCTCAGTTCGGCAATGTGGAAATTATGCTCATTCAAATTTGCATAATTCAGATTGTTTTGACTTCCATCGGTTCTCGACAAGTAAGTCTCCTCCAATATAGTTTCTTCTATATTTGATTCTTCTATGAAGTTGTTAAAAGGAATTAATGGTTCTGTCATATTAGCTGTATCAACTATTTTATCACGAACAGGCTCCTGTAAGAAAGTGTCGCGGCTGCGAGACAAGTTTTCTGAGATATTGAACTGTCTGGGCTGCATCGGTTGGGCGATCAATCTTTTTGTGTGAGTTTGGTCAATTGCTGTCGGGCGAATATAATCTTCTAGCAATGTGCTGCGACGCTGCGATCGCAACTTTGTCAAAGCCTGAGCCTCAATTTGCCGAATCCGCTCGCGGGTAACATCAAATATATTGCCGATTTCCTGTAGAGTCTTCTCGCAGCCATTATCCAAGCCGAATCGCATCCGCATAACCTCACGTTCGCGGGGTTTGAGGGTCTTTAAGATTCTTTCTATGTCTGCCAGTCGGTTAATGTTGAAAATGTAATCTTCTGGTGTTTCCCCATCGAATTCAATCAACTCTCCCAATGTAGAACATTCCTCCTCACCCATTCGAGTATCTAAGGAAATGATAGGTTTATCCGATTGAATAACCAAGCGCAATTTTGCAGTTGTCATTTCCAAACAATTGGCGATTGCTTCCATCTTGGGAATACGACCAAATTCTTGAGAAAGCCGTTTAGTAGTTTGCTTAACGTCGGAAATTGTGCGCCACAAGTGAACTGGTAGCCGGATGGTGCGGGAATGGTTATAAATTGCCCGCGTAATTGCCTGACGTATCCAGCAAGTCGCGTAGGTGGAAAACCTGTAGCCTTTCGTGCAATCAAACTTTTCTACAGCCCTGATTAAACCCAGATTTCCCTCCTGAATCAAGTCTAAGAAATCCAGCCCTCGATTTTGATATTTTTTAGCGATTGAGACTACCAGCCGCAAGTTAGACTCTACCATTTTGTCTTTCGCTTTTCGGCTGGCCTCTAATTCTAACTCAGAAAATTTTCGAGCTAATTCAATCTCTTCGTCAGCTTTGAGCATGGGAATTCGACCGATATCTTGCAGATAAACGCGAAGCGAATCTGGCGGTATACGGTCTTCTTTAAATTTGATGCTGTCAGGAAGAGTTTTATGCCAAGCTTCATGAAATTCGTCAAAGTTGCTAAATCCGTGATTTTTATGCAACTCTGCCAAGGAAAGAGCGAAGAGAATTTTTAAATGGGAGTTTGTAGGAATGTCGAATGGGATATCTTTAATATGTTTGACTTTTCCTAATACATCTTTAGATTCATTGCCTTTGTATTGGCAGGGTAAACGCATCTTAACTTTCCCCCAAAATATGCTACAGTTAAATTCGACTAAATTTCAATGTAGTTTTTTGTAGTTTATGGGTGTTATCAATGGCAAGAGGTTTTAGTAAAGCTGTAACTTCCCAACAAAAACAAACAGATTCATTGCCGGAACATGAATATTT
>NZ_JAUBOZ010000129.1:0-18198 GCF_036700475.1 Microcoleus sp. T2B6
AAATTGTGATGCTGTTATATTTAACATCGGTACTGGTAGAAGTATGCCCGATCGCCCCCGCATGATTTCCTTCCACAGCCGCATCGTCTGTAGCCGTTACTGTCACGGGTTTGGCAACATTCCAGTCAGTAGCGTCGAAGGTAATTGCACCGATCGCATTTATTTGATTTCCCGCATCAAAGCTGATAGTAACTGGTGCAGTTGGCTGGGAATTTAACTTGAGTGTAAAACTGCCTGTGGCACCGCCTTCTGTAGCAGTTGTGCTCTCCGGTGAAATACTCACACCCGTCGTGTCGTTGTCAGCAATCGTCGCAGTCACAGGAGAAATTGTCAGGTTATTATACTTGATATCGGTACTGACAGAGGTGTGAGCGATCGTGCCGCTGCGGGTTCCTTGGGCTATGCTGTCATCGATCGCCGTAACAGTGACATTTTGCGCCACATTCCAATTATTCGGGGTGAAAGTGACAGGTGCGATCGCATTAATTTCATTGCCCGTGTCAAAATTAATCGTGACGTTTGCAGTAGGTGCGGTAGTCAGAAGTACGCCGTAGCTATCCGTTGCACCGCCTTCAGCAATAGCTGTTCCGCCTCCTGATTGGACAAGAGAAATACCGGGACTATCGTTATCTGTAATCGATGCCGTCACATTGGGAATGACTTTCGCGTTATAATTAGCATCGGTACTGGTAGCTGTGTGAGAAATCGTGCCACTGTGGGTTCCTTGTGCTACATTGTCGTCGAGCGCAGTAACAGTGACAGTTTGAGCAACATTCCAATTAGTGTTGTCAAAAGTAAGAGGTGTGGCGATCGGATTAAGTTGATTGTCAGTATTGAAACTGATAGTAACCGGTGCCTTCGGTTCCGAAGTTAGCTGGATTTTGTAACTGCCATTTGCGCCACCTTCTGTAGCAGTTATGTTCGTAGGTGCAATGCTGAAACCTGCCGTGTCATTATCGGTAATGGCGACATTAACAGCCCCAATTGTGATGCTGTTATAGTTAGTATCGGTACTGGTAGCTGTATGGGCGATCGCACCTGCATGATTTCCTTCAACTGCATTGTCATCAACAGCAGCCACCGCCACAGTTTGAGCGACATTCCAATTATTCGCTGTAAAAGTAAGTGCGGTAATTGGTTGAATTTGACTGCCTGTAGCTAAGTTAATCGTAACAGGTGCTGTCGGTTGAGTATTTAATTTAACGCTATAAGTTCCATTTGCACCGCCTTCCGTCGCAGTCGTGTTAGTCGGAGTAATGCTAACGCCTGCGGTGTCGTTATCAGTAATGGCGACATTAACAGCCCCAATTGTGATGCTGTTATAGTTAGTATCGTTACTGGTAGCAGTATGGGCGATCGTACCTGCATGATTTCCTTCAACTGCATTGTCGTCCACAGCAGCCACCGCCACAGTTTGAGCGACATTCCAATTATTCGCTGTAAAAGTAAGTGCGGTAATTGGTTGAATTTGACTGCCTGTAGCCACGTTAATCGTAACAGGTGCGATCGGTGGGGTATTTAATTTAACCGTATAACTTCCAGTTGCACCCCCTTCAGTTGCATTCGCAGTAGTCGGAGTAATGCTAACGCCTGCGGTGTCGTTATCGGTAATATTAGCCTTGACGGTATTGCCAGCAGTGCCATTGACTGTAAAACTTACACCCGCCCCGTTATAACTAGCATCGGTACTGATAGCAGTGTGAGTAATCGGGCCGCTGTGTGGCGAAGTTTCTGCTACTGCATCATCAACTGCACTGACTGTCACTGTTTGCGGTACAAACCAGTTAGTTGGAGTGAAACTAATACCAGCAATAGGTTGAATTTGACTGTCAGTATTGAGTGCGATCGCCACATTTGCAGTAGGCTGATTAGTCAATACAACTGTATAAGTATCCGTCGTCCCGCTTTCTGCTACATTAGTGCTGCCGCCCGACTCAACAATCTTTACCTGCGGCCCGCCAGGAATGATTTTAGTAATAAAAGCATCAGAAGCACCTCCCCCATTCGCCGCTTGCAAAGGATTCGCAGTAGGCAAATTAGTAGACGTAGTAGATCCCGCCACATAAACTGCACCAGAAGCATCCACCGCAATACCACTACCGTTGTCGTCGCCGCTGCCACCCAAATAAGTAGAATCAACTAAGGCTTCACCCGATGAATTTATTTTCGTGACAAAAGCATCTTTCCCGCCACCGCTGACACTTTGAATAGCATTCTTAGTTGGGAAATTAGTCGAAGTAGTGTTTCCCGCCACATAAGCATTACCCGCACTGTCAGCAGTAATGCGAACGCCACTGTCATCTCCGCTGCCGCCCAAATAAGTTGAATAACTACTCTCCGAACTGGCAGGCTGAAGACCGTTGTTGTCAATGAAATAATCTTTGCTAATCTTGGTAATGAAAGCATCTTTCCCACCTGCATTAGCCGCTTGAAGTTGACTTAAATATAGAGGAGATGTACGAAAATCAGTTGAACTGGTAGTTCCGACAACATACACGTTTCCAGAACCGTTTACAGCGATATCGACACCTTCGTCATCGCCGTTACCGCCTAAGTAGGTAGAACTGTCAACCTGTCCTCCCTTGTTCAGTCTAGTCACAAAAGCTTCTTGACTGCTAATACTGGAATCGAACTTGCTGCTATTGAACTCCTGCAAAATCTTGTAATAAACACCTCTTGGGGTAACACCATCCAAAGCGCCACGAGTGGGGAAGTTAGTAGAATAAGTAACTCCGGTAATGTAGGTATTTCCTTCACTGTCTACTGCAATAGCTTTAGCATCTTCTCTTGCACTCCCGCCTATATAAGTAGAGTAAACTAAACCACTGCCAGTTGGATTAACTTTAGCAACAAAGGCATCAATTCCACCTCCGTAAAATTGAGAGGAATTTCCGACGATGGGGAAACCATCGCCTGTCGGTCCGGTAACATAAGCATTGCCGCTACTGTCTACCGCAATGCCGTTGCCTAGGGCGCCACTGGTACTCGTGCCTAAAAAGGTAGAATAAACTAATGCATTGCCGGCTGCATTGAGTTTTGTTACCCCAGCAGTGTAATTAGGTGCTGTCGGTTGAAAAGCACCCGGTGTAATTGGATAACCCGGATCGACTTGTCCGGTTAAATAAGCATTGCCTTGACTGTCTGCCGCAATCCCAAAACCGTATTCATTGCCAATACCGCCGATATAAGTAGAGTAAACTAACGCAGTTCCTTCGGGGTTAATTTTGGTAACTAAGAAATCAGCGTTACCTGCTGGGCTAGTTTGGAATGCACCAGGAGTAGTCGTAAAATTGTTAAAAGTAGTGCCAATAATGTAAGCCGCACCTGTACTATCTACGGTGATGCGGTTGGCGTAATCATTGCCGTTGCCGCTGATGCCATCGCCGCTGCCGCCTAAGTAAGTCGAGTAAGCTAAAACCGGGTCAATCACTAGGGGTTGAGTGGGGTCAAAATATCCCAAACTAAAATTAACTTGATTGTTTCCTAATAAATTGTAAGCTGCGGGAACATTCACCCGCTGTCCGTTAATGTCTTGATAAACTATCGGTGCGTTATCAATTAATTCGCCTAGTGGTGTCTCTAATATCAGTGCGCCGTCGTCACGCAACCGGATGTCATTAACACCGCTATAGTTCATTTTAATTTGACTCGGATCGGCAAAAGGTGCTACCAAAAACTCGCTTTTAAGTTGTCCTTCTGTGCCTTTGAAAACGCGGTCAATTCCTTGATAGACGTTTTGATAAACAACGCCGTTAAAAGTAGGAACGTCTGTGTGCCATTGACTGGAATCTTCGCCTAAAATAAAGTTAGCAACTCCGGGCAATTTTTCTAGGCCGGAAATTGTCGGATTCGGGTTGCTGTTGGCTAAGCTGCTGCGGACAATTGAAGAATTTGTGGCTTGGTTTCCCGGTTCATTGGGTTGCTGGAAAGCGACGAAAGAAATTTCGTTTGGAGTAAAAAAGATGCTGTGACCGGCACCTTTCACCTGGAATTTCACATGAGGGTCAGTTTGTCCAGCATTTGCAATAAAACTTAAGGGAATTTGACCGTAAGATGCCTGTTGATTTTGAGAGCTCATAGCTGGTACCCCTGGTTCATGTTATGCGAGTAAGTATATACAAGTACCAGCTCTGCTGTATAGTACATTCTTGCGAAAAATTTACGAAAAATACAATTTTCTTGCGAAATTTCTCGGATTGTCGATTAAAAATTGTTACAGGGGCTACGGACTCGGTTTTTGTAGCTGGTTTTCTGCATTTCCAATCAGATTCTGATCGTGTCGGGTCGATCGACCGCGATTAAAGGCTTAGGAAGGGTTTATAGGCTTTCTCGTTTCTATTAGAGATATTGGTGAACCCGCCCCTACAGGATTAATATAGATATAATTCCTGTAGGGGCTCCCCTCACCGACAATAATTGCCTAAAACCGACAATCTCATAAACCTGCCCCCACCCAACAACAAATCGCTGTTAAAGTTGAGCGCGATATTTCTTAGGAGTCAAACCGACGATTTTGCAGAAAGTCTTGCTAAAGTGACTTTGGTCGTGAAACCCGACTTGCTCCGAGATATATGTTATTGATAAATCTTGCCTTTTCAACAACTGTTTGGCTTTCTCAATCCGGCACTTGGTGACGTATTGATGGGGCGTGACTCCAATTGATTGTTTGAACAAACGACTGAAATAATAAGGACTAATCTGCACTAAGTTAGCCATTTCAGCTATGTGCAAATCTCGGTTTAGGTAGTCATTTATGTAGTTAATAACAATCTGCAATTTGACAGGATCGAGACCGCCTTCAAAATCTCGCCTATGCGGTTTTTGTGCACAATAGCGGTGCAGTATGTGCATTGAAAGCGCGTTTTTCAGTGCATCGACATAAAGAGTACCGTTTAATCCACCTGATTCGAGTTCGGTTTTGAGCGCCCAGCCAATGCCGAGAATCAAAGGATCGCTGATTTTCCAGTGCGGTATAATTTCAATGAGGTTTGAATTGGTCGATTCGCCAACTGTTTTGTCGAAGTCGGTAGGGTCGATCCCGATCGCGACAAATTCAGGATCTTCGACTGCACCTGACTGGAAATCAGTACCAGCACCACCAATGAAAATCTCTCCTCTTTGCCACGGTTCGCTACCGTAGTGTTTCCCGTTGAGTATTCCCTTTACTGTAACTGAATTGAGTATCAGCCCAATGTTGTGTTGTTGGAAACAGTGTTCGGGAGTTTCGTCTGCTGGCTGACGGTGATATTCGACGTGAATTCCCTCCCATTTTGTGCCCTGACTCGACAGGATTGAGGGAATCGGGAGAATCGATTTCATCGCGTCTGGCTGGGCAAAATCAAGAATTAAGGCTTTCTCTGAGGACATAGCTTGCACCTGGGGCAGTTGCTGTTATTCTAGAGCTCTGAAGTTCCCGCAGGTATACAAAATATACCCAGTCCGTTACATATTCTAGCTCTGTTTGTCAAGGTTCCGCAATAAAAATTAATGGAGTTTGACTCTAGGGCGGTGTAGAGTCGATCGATAGTCGGCTTTTTCATACCAGCCGTTGTGCCTACAATTAATTACTGATAATTCTTAACTTTTAGAGCGATAAATCCCACATCTAAAATCCCACATCTAAAATCTAAAATCCAAAATCACCAATCTAAAATCTAAAATCTAAAATCTAAAATCAAATGACGCCCGCTAAAGTTTCCCAGCAGTACAAAAGCACTTTACAGGAAACCCGCAGGCGTCAATATCAAGCAAACTTAAATCTTAGAAAAGACCCAGTGTGAAAGATTTGTCGATCGGGAAAATAGCACCAATACCCAACCACAGAGTGAACACAGTTCCCAAGAGGAAAACAGTAGTAGCAACAGGGCGGCGGAACGGATTTTGAAACTTGTTAACGCTTTCGATGAACGGAATCAAAATCAAGCCAACGGGAACACCAGCCATGCAAGCAATACCCAACAATTTGTTAGGCAAAACGCGCAGGAGTTGGAACACAGGCCACAAATACCATTCCGGCAGAATTTCCAGCGGAGTAGCAAAAGGATTAGCCGGTTCTCCAACCAAAGCCGGGTCTAGTACAGCCAAACCCACGCACAGAGAAATCGTTCCCATGATGACTATAGGGAAAACGTAGAGCAAGTCATTAGGCCAAGCTGGTTCGCCGTAATAGTTGTGACCCATGCCCTTAGCGAGCTTAGCGCGGAGCGCGGGATCGCTCAAATCTGGTTTTTTGATAATAGACATAGTGAGAGTGTTCTCCTTTTAGTTTTACCCGGGCCTGCCATTCCGCTGTATTCGTTAGTCTGAATCAGCGGGGCGATCGCAGGAAGTATTAGCCGTAAATAAATATCTTGAGCGATGAATTCTGAATTTTCAACTCACAATTCAGCGGGGGGGCAAAAAAAATACCGCCCCCACAACTCAAAATTTACAACGGGCCAGAGATACCTTGCTTGCGAATCATCAAGAAGTGAGCCAGCATGAACACTACAATCAGCCAAGGCAACACAAAAGTGTGCAAGCTGTAGTAGCGAGTCAAAGTGCCTTGACCGACGCTGACACCGCCACGCAGCAGTTCAACCATCAAAGAACCGACAAACGGGATGGCTTCGGGGACGCCGGAAACGATTTTAACTGCCCAGTAACCAATTTGATCCCAAGGCAGCGAATAGCCGGTCACGCCGAAAGAAACAGTGATGACTGCCAAGATTACTCCTGTCACCCAGGTTAATTCGCGGGGCTTTTTGAAGCCGCCTGTCAGATAAACCCGGAAGGTGTGCAAAATCATCATCAGTACCATCATGCTGGCAGACCAGCGGTGGATGGAGCGGATCAGCCAGCCGAAGTTGACTTCATTCATCAGGTATTGCACTGAAGAAAAAGCTTCTGCTACCGTCGGACGGTAATAGAAAGTCATGGCGAAGCCGGTGGCAAACTGGATCAGAAAGCAAACTAAAGTAATTCCGCCCAAGCAGTAGAAAATATTGACGTGGGGGGGTACATACTTTGTAGTGATGTCATCGGCGAGCGCCTGAATTTCCAGGCGTTCCTCAAACCACTGGTAGGTTTTTGAGTCGGTGATTTGTTTAGAAAACATGGAGCCAGAATTCCTAAAAGAATATTGCTGTGGTTGAGGTTCAGGGCAGCAGCCACAAGGTTTTTTGTCGCCCCGCGCCGAGCAGCTTGCTTTTACTAGCAAATGCCTGAGGCTATTTTTTAAATTTGGAGCTGACGAAAGGAACTCTATTGTGCGATCGCCTGCAAGCCCTGGGAAACTAAGCGGTGGCTTGTCCCTACTCGCTGGCGTTGCCCGATCGAATTCCAGACTGTGATAAAAAATGTAACATAATTGCCGTGCAATTTTCACGCAGGCGATCGCTTTTTGGACACTTAAAAGGCTTTTTTCGGAATCTCAACATCCGCCCAAGCTACTATGCGGGTAGGACTGAGCTACAGAAAGCAGTCCGAGCCGGAAACCGGTTTGCCGGGAGAGGCCAAATTTCATCTCGATCGTAAAACTTTACCTTTTGGCCCCAAACGCCCTCATGGTCGATCGAGTAGCCCGAGCCGGTTCGACAGTCCAACCGAATCTTGTTTTGTAGTAAGGACTGCAGTCTTTACTAACAAAATCTGCTGGCGGCAACCTGCGTATTTCCGTAAAAAAAGCCGGTGATTGCCCCCATCCGTAAAGTCCTATCACAATTGAAAAGAAAGCAAACTTTCCACAAAAACTGGCAGTATTGGCGAGAAAGGAGTGGGACGCGGCGGTATCGGGAAGGGAATTTCAGGAAGAGACGGGAAGGATGGAAAGTCTCGCGATGGCGGTGTAAACCCAGTCGAAACGATCGTGCAATCTGATAGACTCACATCTGTAACATTTTTAACGTCGGCGATTAAATCCGATCCGACAAATATCCGAGTTCCCCGTGTCATACCGTCATCATAAGATTCAAATCGGTAAGAGAAGAAGCGAGAACCGTCACCATCTTGTACGAAGCCAACGACTTGGATTTTGTCGCCTTCGACCCGGTTAAAATCCTCAATAACGGCATAGGCATTGTCACCACTATAGAATAGGTAAGGGCGGGCATTTGACGAACCGAGAACAAATAAGTCGGCTCCATTTTGCCCGATCAAATAATCAATTTGTGCTACTGTTGAGGAAAAGCCGTAACCCAATAATGTGTCATTACCCGGCCCGCCAATCAGGGTGTCGTTGCCTTCATTTCCCTCAAGCAAATCGTCTCCTGCATTGCCGTTAAGGTAGTCATTATCTAAGTCACCTCTTAAAGTGTCGTTCCCACTGTCTCCCAACAGGCGATCGTTACCTTTGCCACCAATTAACAAGTCGTTGTTGCTGCCACCAAACAAGCGATCGTCTCCATCTCCTCCGATCGCCGTATCATTGCCTTGACCGCCATTAAGACAGTCATTGCCAGCCCCTCCCAAGATACTATCATTATTGTCTTCTCCTCTGATTAAATCCGCGCCTTCGCCACCCTCAAGAATATCATTCCCGGCACCTCCTTCAATTTTGTCATCGCCTTCGCCACCGCTGAGACTGTCGTTACCAAAGTAGCCCAAAAGGCGATCGCTACCGATTCCACCTGCGAGACTATCATTTCCTACTCCGCCATCTAAAGTGTCATTACCATCCAAACCAGATAGAGTATCATTCCCTCCCAGCCCGCACAGGGAATCATCGCCAATTTCACCGGCTAGCAAATTATCGAGATTGTCCCCGCATATAACTACCATAAATTTGTCCTCCTGAAAACTATTTCACAAGTACAGTCACTCAATTTTAGATTTTAGATTTTAGATTTTAGATTTTTACCCTCCCCGCAATTTCAAATTGTGAATTTTGGATTTTGTAAGGACTTTAGTTCTGATTGACATTTTGTAGTAAGGAATGCAAATCTTGATTGACCCAAATCTGTAATAAAAAACTCAAGTCTTACTAGAAAACGAATTTCAGGGACACAGGCAAATCCTGTGTCCCTAATGTTTTAACTGAAATCAGCGAGGCTAATTTGGTTAGCTGTCACGCCATTGATAGCAGCTAAAATTTCACCAGTTTCTGTCAAGCTGATTAAAGTTGCAGTGTTGCTAGGGATAATAGAAAGTTGCGAGAAGGTTAAATTGTCGGCAAGTGCGAGGAAGTCGATGCCTGGTTCAAAATCGAAAATGATATCGCTGCCAGAATTGGCTGAAATTAAGAAGCGATCGCTCCCATTTCCTCCTATCAAACTGTCATCGCCGTTTTCACCGCTGAGAAAATCAGATCCGTTACCGCCGAGGAGAATATCGCTAGCTTGACCGCCGTAAAGACTGTCATTGCCTTCACCTCCACTCAAGCTATCTTGACCGCGATTTCCAAATAGGATATCTTCCCCATTATTGCCGAACAAATTATCGCTTTCTTTGCCGCCGTAAACAGTGTCATCGCCGTCGCTACCGTCGAGGGAATCATTGCCTTGATTGCCCTGTATCCAGTCGTTGCCACCCAAACCGCTGAGAGTATCATTGCCGCGTTTGCCGGCCATTGTATCGCTGCCACTGTCGCCGGAGAGGCTGTCGTCGCCGTCAGTGCCGATGAGATTGGAGTTGGCTGCGATCGCATCTATTTCTCCTTCAATCACCGCAACGGCAGGTGTATCGGGCAATGTCGTTTGTTGAATTGTGGTATCTAACGCAGTACCAGTATTTTCGGCAATAACTTGGGCGATCGATTTCGTACCTGTACCGACTGCTTTTAAGTCTTCAGAGGTTGCGCCTAGGGCTACTTTTTGCACGCGGGCAACTTCTCGGTTAATTGAAGCTGTTGCAGTGTTGGATACAACTTGGTCAATGCGCTGATTTGCTTCGGCCATTACCTTAGCTGCATCGGGGGCAATTTGCAACAATTGCTGAGTGTTTAAATCCGAGTCAAATTGTTGCGCTGCTGTGGCGGCGCGATCGACAATTGTTGCTAACTGGTTGGCATCGCCCAGATTGAGAGTTGTCCCCGATTGAATTTGTTGAACGATCGCACTTACAACTGCTTTTACGGTGTCGGTATTATCCAGAATCGACCCACCGTCTATTAAAGCAGCAGTTTGGGTAATGACGTTTTGTACCTTGACCATTGCAGTCAAAGTTTCTACTCCACCCGCGATCGCGTTTTCGGTAGCTGCGATCGGATCTAAGTCAGTGATGTCAACATTAGCGGGAATTGAAAGAGCAGATTTGACGAGAGATTCGGCGCGATCGCTCTCAATTCCCTTGTCAATTAAATCCGCTACTAAACTGGTTAACAGGGTGACAACTGTAGCGTAAGGCGGGGCAGTGACAGGCGTTTCCAAAGGCAAACCAGTTGCCGTATCAATGCCACCAAAAGCCACAATATTGCCTTCTTCCGGATCGAGTTCGCCGTTGCGATTTTTGTCAAAATTTTCCAAGGAAATATCGAGTTCGTATTCACCTTTTGGGCCAGTTGTTGCAGAGGGTTCGCTAGCATCAAGTTCGCCATTTTTGTTAGCGTCTAAGAAAACTGTAGCCCCAGCGATGTAGCCGTCAATAACAGAACCTCGACCTCGATTATAAAGATCGAAAAATGCTATATCCGATGCACCAGCAGCATCCCTTGCTGTTACTCGAATCCAGTAGTTGCGATTGCGCTGCAAGCTATCATCAACCCTGAAAGTGCGACTGGCAGGATCGAAAGTCATGCCAGTTGGTAAGGGGCTAATGCGACTCCAACTTGTCGGGATTGGCGATCGTCCGCCGCTGACATTTCGCCACTCGAAATTGGTGACATTTTCATACCAATCAGCAGTGTAAGTCAGCGTATCGCCCGGATCGGGGTCAGTGAAAGTGTTGTTTTGAAAAGTAAACTGCAATTGAGGACTCGCACCCGGTTGCAAACGCAAACCTTGTTCGCGGAACGGAATGTTTAAAACAGGCGGGCGGTTGACACCAGGACTCAGATTCAGATTAATATAACCTGACGATCCGCCGAAGCCATCTACTGCTATTTTGTAAGTCGTACCCGCAGTAGCAGTAAAATTGACTCGACTGGTTTGACCTCCAGCAGGGTCGTTATTATTGCTAGCAACAGTTGTTAAACTAGAAACAGAACCGCCAGTGTAAACTCCCAACAAAGTATCGAAGGAACTGCCGGCCGTAGAAACTGTTACCGCGCCAGAACTTGGGGCTGTCCAAGACCACCAAATAGATTTACCGCCGCTGTTACCTGCATGGTTTAATTCTCCTGTTTGTTTAGTGCCGTTGACATTTAAACCAGTTGAGGAAAAAGAACTACCCGTGACAGTTTTAGCATTCTCAAGATTATCGTTTGAGTGCCGCCAATTAGCAGCATAAATAGCAGTATTATTCAGCGTCCGAGCATTATCTGTGGAACTCGTTCCTGTGGGTTCGCCGAGATAAGTGCGATCGGGATTGGACCAGCGATTGATCCGCGTAATGGGAGGATCGGGACGGCGGGTCTGGTAAGACATGATGGTGCGGAAAGTGATTGGATCGGTGGTATCCCGATAGCCGTAAGCATAGGGATAAGCGCCAGCACTGCTTGCATTTTGTTCATTATGATGAGCACCTTGGTTATGCCCTAGTTCGTGGGCAAAGGTGTAAGATCCTGCTGCATTATTCCTCTTGACTACAGTAAAGGCTGAATTTGCAAACCCATAGCTAGGATCTGTCATTAAGTAACCTATACCGCCGTAGTCTAAGCTATCAACAAATAAGCTCACCATGTCGGCCGAATAGGTATTCCGCAGTTGGTGAACTTCGTCTATAAAACCATCGGAAGTATTGCGAAGCCTGTTTAAATCTGTGCTGGCATTGCCACTTTCTGTGTAGTCTATTTCCTGTCTGTGTACTATCCGTATCCGGTGATTGACGCCACTGTTTTCATAACCTAAATTTGTTTCAGATTCAGCCAGGTCAATCAAGGTATTCATGGCATCAGTACCTCCCTCAGCATCTTTGGCTGCTGCGGTATAAACGACCATGACATCTATTACTGCGGGGTCGTCACCGGTCAAATCTGGGCTGCTGTCTGGAAGGTCAGCAAAACTGTCGCTGGGAACGGGAACTGCATCGCTGTCTTGATGAACGTCGGGAAAAGCTGCTTGGTCGATTTCTCGAATGCTGTGCAGACCGTTACCGGCGTAGCGAATTTGGTAAAATTTGTCTTTGTACCTGATATTGCCGATCGCAACGCCATCTTTTTTGCTATTAGTTAAGATGACTTCACTGTCATCTAAAGCACCTTGAATACGACCGATACGCACCCAACTTTCTCCATTGGATGAGGATGTTACCTGATCGAAGATTACATCAAAAGATGTATCGTTAAATAAGTTAATGTTGAGCGGCCCCTCGTCAAAATCCTGCTGCGGGTCATCTATGAGACCAAAATTTACATTTGATAACCGCTGGCGTTTAACAGTAGGGTCATCAAGGTCTGGTTCTGCGACAACTTGCCCCGGTGTTAGGGGAATCAATAAAGAATTGCGTTTGCCAGCAGCAGTATTATCCGTGCTGGTAACGATCGCATCTGCTGCATTTAAACCGGAATAATTGCGATCGTTGCTGACAGAAGGTTTGGTAACAATGCTGTAAGTTTTATCACCGTCAACAACCTTGTCATCAACACCAGTTACCGTCACCGTTTGCGTTTGATTCCAATTAGCAAAGTTGAAGTTCAGCGAGGGTGGAGAAACTATGCCTTCTGCTGGATTGGAACTTTCTAAATCAATTCTGACATCAGCAGTTGGCGGAGTATTTAGTTTGACTGTAAATGTTGCTTTACCTCCCGCTTCTGTGGTGACTAATCCTGATGTCGGATCGACAGTAATGCCAGCAGGTATCGTCGGCGGCATGATTACTGGCGGTAGTGGAGTTGGCGTTGGTGGAGTTGGCGTTGGTGGAGTTGGAGTTGGTGTTGGTGGAGTTGGTGTTGGTGTTGGCGGTGTTGGTGGAGTTGGTGTTGGTGGAGTTGGTGTTGGTGTTGGTGTTGGTGGAGTTGGTGTCGGTGGAGTTGGTGGAGTTGGTGTCGGTGGAGTTGGTGTTGGAGTTGGTGTTGGCGGAGTTGGTGTCGGTGGTGTTGGCGGTGTTGGTGTTGGCGGTGTTGGTGTTGGCGGAGTTGGTGTCGGTGGTGTTGGCGGTGTTGGTGTTGGTGTCGGTGGTGTTGGCGGTGTTGGTGTTGGCGGTGTTGGTGTTGGCGGTGTTGGTGTTGGCGTAGTTTCGTTATCAGTAATGGCGACAGTAACAGGCGCGATCGCAATTCCGCTATATTTCGCGTCGTTACTTGTTACCGCGTGATTGATTGTGCCACTGTGAGTACCTTCTATAACTGTGTCATCCGTCGCAATCACAGTTACAGTTTGGGCAATATTCCAATTAGCAGCGTCGAAACTAATGGGGGCGATCGCACTTATTTGATTCCCCCCGTCAAAGCTGACTGTTACCGGCGCTGTTGGCTGCGAATTTAGCTGAAGTGTATAAATTCCCGTTGCACCGCCTTCTGCTGCTGTGGTACTGGCGGGATTAACGGTAACGCCGACAGTATCGCTGTCGCTGTTAGTAACGCTGACATCGGCAGCACTGAAATTGCTGTAATTGCTGTCTGTACTAACAGCAGCCTCAGTGACAATAGTGTAAGCAATATCGCCGTCAGCAATATTGTCGCCAACACCTGTCACCGTTACCGTCTGCGCCTGATTCCAGTTATTGGGAGTGAAACTTAAGGTATTAGTAGAAACTGTTCCCTCCGCAGGATTGGAACTGCTTAAAGCTACCGTAACAGGTGCCGTAGGTTGAGTGTTGAGGACAACACTGAAATTTGCCGTACCTCCAGCTTCTGTTGTAGTTAATCCTGCTGTGGGATTAACGGTAATGCCTGCAGTTTCGTCGTCGCTATTCGTAATGCTGACATCGGCAGCACTGAAATTGCTGTAATTGCTGTCTGTACTAACAGCCGCAGCGGTGACAATATTGTAAGTTTGATTGCCGTCAGCAATATTGTCGTCAACGCCTGTTACTGTTACTGTTTGGGGCGCACTCCAATTGGCGGGAGTGAATGTCAGCGAGGGTGTAGAAACTGTTCCCTCGGCAACATTGGAACTGCTTAAGCCAACAGTCACGTTAGCAGTTGGTTCAGAGTTGAGTTGGACAGTAAATGTTGCTGTTCCTCCTGCTTCTGTTGTAATTAATCCGCTAGCGGGATTGACGGCAATTCCAGCAGTGTCGTCATTAGTAATAGTAGTTGTCGCACTAGCAGTACCAATTGTCGAACTGCCGCCGGGAAGACCGCCATCAGGCAATGTGACGGGATTTGATAGAGTGACGGTAATAGTTTCGTCTGGTTCAACGCTATCATCACCCAACACATCGAGGGTGACAGTTTTCGATGTTTCGCCAGAGGCAAAATTAATCAGACCAGTCGTACTTGCTGCGCCCGAAGTGCCGCCGATATTGTTGTAATCGCTGCCGTTGGTTGCAGTGCCACCAATTGCATAATCGACAGTCCCTGCTGTATCAGTACCGCCACTGCGACTAACAGTAAATATCAGTGGATTTGTGCCGGCGTTGCCTTCAGGAACAGTACCAGCACTAGCACCAACTGTGTAAATAATCGGATCGTTAGCAGGAATTGTTAGGGTTGTTTCAGAGATTGTACCTCCAAACCCTCCTCCTCCCGGACTCGTACCAAAACTCAAGACAACTGCTTCATCCATTTCTGCAAGGTTGTCTGGTTTGATAGTGACAGCTATATTTTGAGTCGAACTGCCACTACCTGCGGCAAAAGTGAGAGTATTAGTAGAAAGAGTATAATCCGAACCTTGAGTCGCTCGTGAGGTAGCAGGAGGAACGGGCAAGACAGTTGCGATCGGTACAATCAAGTCTGTAAATCGCAAACCGTCTTCGAGTGTCACAGGAATATTAACAGTCGCATCTGCGTCTCCTTCAAGACTGCTGTAGGCCGAATTACCAAAACTTGCTTTCAATAGCACATTCAACAGAATTGAAACTCTGTTACTGTTGGTATTTGCGACAGCAATATCTGGTCTGGTATCAGAGTTAAAATCTCCAACCGCGATCGCGCTCGGAGTGGTTCCCCCACTATTATAATTAAACGGCCCGTTAAACGTTCCTTGACCGGTTCCAGTTAAAATTGAAACATTATTAGAACCGGCGTTCACTACAGCTAAATCGGGTTGACCGTCAGCGTTGAAATCACCAACGGCAATATCATTAGGATCTGCCCCAACATTAAAGTTAGCAGGATTGCTAAAAGTGCCTTGACCTGTCCCTGATAAAATTGATACGTTCTGATTGCCTGCATTGGCTACAGCTAGATCGGATCTGCCGTCAGCGTTAAAATCTCCGACTGCGATCGCACTCGGACTTTGACCGACATTAATATTAGTCGGATTGCCAAAACTACCTTGACCATTTGCCGATAATATGGTAACACTATTAGAATTTCGGTTGGCCACGGCGAGATCGAGGAAATTGTCGCCGTTAAAATTTCCCGCAGCGATCGCGCTGGGACTTTGCCCAACATTCACAGTAACAGGAGTGGAAAAACCGCCTTGTCCCGTTCCCAAATAAATGCCAACATTGCCTTCAGGTACAAAACCATTGCCACTGGATTGAGTAATGGCAATATCGAGTAAATCATCAGCATTAAAATTGCCGACAGCGATCGCGCTAGGATTTTCTAGGGCAGTCAAAAATCCCGGACTGTTAAAGTTGCCATTACCAGATCCTAAAAAGATATAAATGCTGCTAAATTCCGAACCTTGTGCGGAAGTTATCGCTAAGTCGGAAAAGTTATCGCCGTTAAAATTGCCAACTGCGATCGCGGTCGGACCAAATACCGAAGTCAAATCAGTTCCAGAGTTAAATCCTCCTTGACCGTTTCCCAGTAAAATAGAAACCCTATTCGTGGTGGGGTTAGCAACAGCTAAATCTAAGAGGCCATCGGTATTGAAATCGCCAGCCGCAACAAAGGATGGACTGGTTCCCGCATTAAAATTATTAGGAGAACTAAACGTATTGAGAACGTGGCCGTAAGCTGCGATCGCTTCTGGCAAAAATACAATGCCAGCTTTAATTGTCCCCGCTGTTACTGTTAATTCCCAATCGCCGCCTTTTGCCGCACAACCTATTAAATTATCAGAAGCGGCAACATTGGCTCCTGTTATTTGACTCAGGTTTTTTACAAATTCTTTACCTATATTTCCTTTGGCAACATTGCACGCGTAGAGCAAAATTTCGGCATTTTGTGTCAGCCCGCCCGCCCATATCTTAACTGTTTTGACAAAATTGTCGGCGCGATTTATCAAATTCTGCCAACTCAATTCAACGTTCCCCAGTTGCAAACAACCGGGCTTTCCGTGGGCAATAATGTGAATTACTGAAAATTTTCTTCCCTGCAAAGCTTCGGCAATTTGTTCGAGGCCGTTGCGGTTAGTTTCTAATTTAATTACTTCGGTTTCAGGGATAACGCCGTCGATTAATGTTTGACAGTCGGGGACGGCAGCATCGATAAATGCGATCGCTTTTGAGGAAAGCTGAGTCATTGACTTTAGGGAAACAGCCGTTGGGGCGATCCCTAAGTCTGGGATGTTTAAGTCTGGGATGTTATCGTTATTACAGTTTTCGGCACTGAGGGATTGGGGACTTGTGCCGGCAGGAAACTTGGTACCAATACTGAAAGTAGACATGATTAATTTACCTAGCTGATACTTCGGGTTTATGTGATGCGAGCAAGTCTACAAAAGCACCAGCTCTGCTGTATTGTAAATTCTTGCGGAAAAATTGCTAAAAATATAATTTTCTTGCGGAATTTATCCCTATTTGATGAAGAATTGTAACAGCGCCGGCGGGCAGGGGTTTTTTACGACAGAACTTACGCCTCAATAAGCTGTCGCGCATTTAAACTGTATATTCAGGGCGGGCGGGACGCCCAACCCCTACTCCCCACAAGACTTTAAATTTTTTTGACATACAATTTAAAGGCAGAACAGCTTACCAAAGAAACCGGGTTTTGTACCAAAATACACAGGTTTCCCGATCGGGCAAAAAACCCGGTTTCTGAATCCCCGCAAGCCCTAGGCGAAAATACTTTGCAACTACAAACTGCTTTTAATGTGACAGGGGCTTGAGTTTTGTTAAAGCCGATCGCGATATTGCTTAGGAGTCAAACCGACAATTTTGCAGAATGTCTTACTAAAGTGACTTTGGTCGTGAAATCCCACTTGCTGGGAGATATATTTTATTGATAACTTCGGTTTTTTCAACAACTGTTTTGCTTTTTCAATTCGGCACTGGGTCACGTACTGATGGGGCGTGACTCCAGTCGATTGTTTAAACATACGGCTGAAATGATAAGAACTAATGTTCACTAAATTAGCAAGTTCACTTAAGTGCAAATCTCGGTTTATGAATTCATTAATGTAGTGAATAACTAGCTGCAATTGACCGGGGTCAAGACCGCCTCCCACATCTCGCCGATTAGGTTTTTTCGCGCCATAGCGGTGCAGTATGTGCAGTGAAAGCGCGTTTTTCAGTGCATCGACATAAAGAGTACCGTTTAATCCGCCTGATTCCAGTTCGGTTTTGAGAGCCCAGGCAATTCCGTGAACCAACGGATCGCGGGTTTGCCATTGCGGTATAATTTCAATGGAATTTGAATTGATCGATTCGCCAACTGTATTGTCGAAGTCGGTAGGTTCAAGAGCGATCGCCATAAATTCATAGTCTGCGGCTGCAACTGACTGGAAATAAGTACCAGCAGCAGCGATGAACATCTGCCCACTTTGCCACGATTCGCTACCGCAGTTTTTCCCGTTCACTGTTCCTTTTAGTGTGGCTGAATTGAGCATCAAGCCAACCGTGTGCTGTTCGAGACAGTGTTCGGGACATTCGTTTGGCGGCTGAGAGTGATATTCGACATGAATTCCTTGCCACTTTGTGCCGTGACTCGACAGGATTGCGGGGCGCGGGAGAATCACTTTCATCCCGTCTGTCTTGGCAAAATCAAGAATTAAAGGTTTCTGTGGGGACATAACTGGCACCGACTGGACGAGTTGCTATTTTGTAGTTGACAACTGATACTTTTAATTCAGACAATCCCCGACAATCGGCGAAAATCTGAATATAGCACACTCATCAGATACGTCTGAG
>NZ_JAUBOZ010000130.1:0-18078 GCF_036700475.1 Microcoleus sp. T2B6
CTAGTTTACAACTCTAAATGCCTACTTTTCTTTGAATTCAGTTTTATTCTCTCGATCCTTTCCTTCAGGGGACTACCAAAATAAGCCTTACCGTCAGTTTTTTTGCCGCTTTTTCTTAAAAAAGAACAATCAATAACAGCAATAATTGTGTGTTCATGATTTAAGGCTTCTTTGAGAAAAAATTGATTAAATTGTGGAAAGTTAAAGGTTTTGAGAAAGTGACGACGGTAGGTTTTTTCACTCAAACAGCTATAACGACTGAGCTTCGTGAAGTTGACCAAGCCAAACGGCCAGCAAAATAGTTGAAAATAAAGTGATTAAAAACTTCTTTTGGGGTTGACTAATCCCCGGCATTTGTTGTAAGATGGATTCAATAATCTTCATAAGGCAATCTGTTGAGCTTGTGTGTTTTTATAGCTTAACCTAAAAGAGTGCCTTTTTTTCTGTTTATTTTGGGTTCAGATTGCACTCACTTTTTTCACTTCTCTATTTTATTGCGATCGCATTCCTCTTTAAAAACTGTCCGGAGTATTGATATAATAGTTAATAGGTTTTATCCGAGAATGTAGGTTACTCAATAAGTCAGCGTAAAACCGTTTTGCAATAAATTAATTAACTGTTTTTGTTAAAAAGCTTTGATATTAAACGCGAGCGCGTTTGAGAAATGTTCCAATTGCAAATAAATTATAATCATGTACGAACATATTCAGCATTTTCTCAGCCTCACAATTGAAACTGTGGTAATTTTTGGTTATGGTGGCTTAATTGTTCACTATATCGCTACGCTGTTAGCATCGAAGCGGATGAATCCTTCTGAAAAATTCTCAGCAGAACTTGCCCCAGATTTTGTGCCTCTTCTCAATGAAATTGCTTCCTTTCCTGCTGTTGCCGAATGTGCAGCAACTCAAGAACCCACAGAAGAACAGCGCCTCACCTCTTCACTACAAGTTAAACCCGAATTTGCTTCTAATATTGAACTCGATACCGACACATTAAATCTACCCTTCATTCAAGTCGATAGCCTGACTCTTCGACAATGCCGCACCGTTATTCGAGCGCTCAATTCCACTGTCCCACGAAGTGAGCATATTCGCCTGAAACTCAACAAAAAAGATGTGCCAGCAGATTCGTTAAAATTTCAAATCAAGAAGCACTTTGAGCATCGACCGCAGCAAGTTGTCTCCCTAATTGAGCAAATTTTGAGAGTTAGTTAGCACGATCGGGGAATCAACAAGCCAATTAGTCTTTTATTTCAAAACAACTTATGGTAACGATTTGATAGAAAGTTTTTTTGAATGCACCCTCCTTTTCCTGACCAAGCTATTAGTTACTTTCTTCAGCGCCAAGGGGAATCCGACCCTTGCCAATCTGTTCGCTCAACTCGTTGAGACTCAATCCCCGTTCAATTGTGATCGCACGAATTTCCTCCATCCTACCGACGTTACCTAGATATAAGCTACATAGCAGCATATCTGCCGGCAGCGAAGATTTGTTGCGCTGTTAATTGCAAGCCGGGAAAGATTGAGGAAATAAGCCGATCGTCATTTTGAAACAACTGTTTTTGATACTCGTCTTCTCGCAGCGTACAAATTGTAACTGTCGGCTGTTTGGGTTTGCCAATATATTCTCTGCCACCAATGCCCAAATAGTCAACAATCCAATACTCAGGTACTCCAAGCAGGGCGTAATCTTCAACTTTGCGGGCGTAATCGTTCTGCCAGTTGGTACTAACAACTTCAGCAATCAGTTTAATTGAGGAACCTGATGTAATTACAGGTTCTTGTTGCCACAAAGGTTCATTAATTAGTCGAGTTTGGTCTAATACAAGCACATCGGGGCGAAAGGCTGTTGCTGTTCCTAATAGTTTGATGAGACAGCGAGGGGGGATAAGGTAGGGTAGATCCAGGTGGTCAATTTCTACATTCAGTTTTCGTCCCAGAAAACCGGATACTTGTTCGTGCGGCCCTGTTGGTTCCATTTCGGTTAATTCACCATCAATCAGTTCGTAGCAATCGCTGTCGCCGTAGTTTGTAATAAATTCATCAACAGTTATAAGTTTTGGAGGTGATTGAACCATTGTGTTTATTCCTCATCCGACGGCAATGTACGTCTTTATTCAAAGCCT
The DNA here is from genome assembly GCF_036700475.1 of Microcoleus sp. T2B6. Taxonomy (NCBI): domain Bacteria; kingdom Bacillati; phylum Cyanobacteriota; class Cyanophyceae; order Oscillatoriales; family Microcoleaceae; genus Microcoleus; species Microcoleus sp. T2B6. Next base: position 2,126 of record NZ_JAUBOZ010000130.1, read on the forward strand.
CGCCATACCTGAAAGATTGGCTGTGGGTTGTTTGCGACTTTGTTCCTCGGCGTCAGTCAAAGTAATCTTGCGCCTGCCAATCTGTTCGATCAACTCGCTCAAACTCAATCCGCGCTCTCTAGCAATAGCGCGAAAACCTTCCCACCCCGCAGATGTTACCTGAATGTTCCTTTGCTTTTTTGGCTCCTCATATCGAGGTTCGCCTCCGCCTAACTTTAAATTAGCTAGAGAGTTGGGGTGGAGCTGCGTTCCTTTGCTTGGGGGCATTTTGCAACATTATCCTTTCGACTTTTTTCTTTATTATCCCACATTACGAGCAAATTTCCGTGGTACTATAGGTAATATGGAATCAACCTATACGAGTCAACTTCTTCAATCTGGTGTCTAGCTTTGGGGCTGGCAAGTCAGGGGTTGACTTATCTCAGGAGGCACTAGGAAATGCACCCAACTCAGGAGACACCGGGCAGCGAGCAGCGTCAACCTTTAGTAGTTTTGCGAGGCTCAACCCGAAAGCACCACCACACTGTTGCAGACTCCCTGCGGATTGACCCAGATTTCCAAACGCTCATCCCTCCTTTGAGTGCGAGCGAGTTTGCTACCTTAGAAGCCAGCATTCAAGAGAAAGGGTGTCGGGACCCTTTGGTGGTTTGGGCTGAGGAAAAAATTCTCATCGACGGTCACAACCGCTATGCTATTTGTACGGCGCACGGCATCCCCTACCAAACTGTAGAGATGTCTTTCGACAGCCCTAACACCGTCAAAGTTTGGATGCTCCTCAATCAACTGGGCCGCCGCAATCTCACGTCTGAGTCAGTCAGCTATTTGCGCGGCACTTGGTACGAACTCACCAAACAGTCCCGCGGCGGAGACAGAAAATCAAGTGGTCAAAATGACCACTTGAAAACAGAGACAAAGTTGGGGGCACAGTTCAAGGCATCCCCAAAAACAATTCGCAGAGACGCTCAGTTTGCTAAAGCAGTAGACACCCTGAGTTCTATTGGAGGAGAGGATATGAAGTGGAAAATACTGAATCGCTCTGCGGGGATGACCAAGAAGCAGGTCATCGCTTTGGCGATTGATGCTCGCAGCCGTCCGGCTAAGGTTGCCAAAACTTTACAGGGGCGCGACCAAAAAGTAAAGCTTGAAGGTGAACTTACCATCGCTCATCACCTGACGCTCAAAATTGGTTCCTTAGTAGAAGTGTACGCGCCCGATCGCCAGGACGTTAACGGTCGGTTGGGGCGCATTCAGTCAGTGGGCGAGAAAACGGCTACCGTGTGGATGCGGCACATCCCTACTCTTGCCATGAATTTGCATACCTTCAAACACTCAGCTCTCACCGCCCGGCCGCTCGAAAATCAACCCGGACTTCAAGAAATTTGCGATCGCACTGGCCGACTTCACCAATTAGGCAATCTAGATCCGTTTGAAGTAGAAATCCTGAACTTGTTAGAAAGAGCAACGGTTCTTACTCCCACCGAATTGCAGTATTTAGAACTGATTGAGAACAGACACAAGCTTGATTGAGTGCCTCATGGTGTTGCTGAATCAAATATTCGGGGAGATTTGCAGGCGGGGCTTCGTCGTCGTAATAGTAGATAAATAGACAACCGATGATGCTGTCGCTGTGTTCTAATAACCAGCAGAAAGAAAGGGGTTTTTTGATTTAATTGATGACGTATTTTTCAAAGTCAAAGTTAGGTTTGACTAGCATTGAGGGGGCGAGATCCTTTGCGTTCAGCAGCGAATGCTTGCCAGAGGGGGGCGAGATCCTTTGCGTCGGTTGCGGTGGCTAGACGGTGGCTGTAAGGGGCGATCTGGCGATCGGCATAGTTGTGGCTGTCATAGTTTTTGGGGAGTGAATTTGCTCCGAAGGTGAAAGCCTTCTATTGTGTATTGGGATTTCGCGGGGTATTTTTACGCAAAATCGGAGTTTTTATAATAAAACTTAATATATAGGACTCAAAGAGGGAGGCCCAGAAACCGGGTTTTTTACGAAAATACTGAATCGCAGTGTTGAATCTGCTGAAAAACCCGGTTTCTTTAGTTGGCGGGTGCAGGAGTGGAAAGCAGGCTATCTACTCAATCAAGGAGAGGATGGAGGAATAGAATCAATATTTGCCAAAGCAAAGTTGAGCATTTCTTCTGCCCGATCTATTGTTTGCACTGCGTCTGTTTGTGAGATTTGTATATCAGCGTTATAGTCAGCTTCTAATCGAGTTTTTTGGGCATCTATTAGGTAACGATGGAACTGCACCGGAACGCGGCCCGAACGAGCAAATTTTTGACCGAAACCGGCGATGACAGCGGAGTGGCGAGAATAAGATAATTTCTCTGACTCTAAAAATGCAGTGACTATGTAAAACATCACATAATAAGCGCGGGAAGCGGCAGAATCAAAAAAGCCTTGCTCACATAAAACCCGTGCAGCCTGCAAAGTTCTATCAGCTTTATCAAGTAACCTTTGTTGCTCTGGGTTCATATTGGGACTCCTTCGCGACGGATATTGCGAAAGAAACCGCTTTCATACTCTTGGTACTTCTGAAGTGTGGCAAACATACAGCTAATCACGACGGTATGTTCTAAGCATATATCGGCAATCAAAACAGAAATACGCTCGCTTTCTTGGGAGTAATTGAAGGGTTGTTTGAGAAGGATTAATATATCAATATCGGAGTCCGGTCTAGCATCGCCTCTGGCTTGGGAACCATAGAGAATGATTCGGATTAACTGTTCGCCATAAAGATTTTCTAATCCCTGGCGGATTTGGGCAATAATTTCTTTGAGTTGAACATTGATCGTTGAAGTTGGCATAGTTGTTTATAAGCCAATCGATGATGTTTTTAGCTAAGATGTTGGCAATATACCAATTATAGTGGCAAATGATGCCCGTAGTCGTCCGGCTCAAGTTGCCAAAACTTTACAGGGGCAATGTCGTTCGGTAAAACCTGAAAAGCAACCGGCCATCGCTCACCACCTAACGCTCAAAATTGGTTCGTTAGTAGAAGTGTACGCGCCAGATCGCGAAGATGTTAACGGCAGGTTAGGCCGCATTCAGTCAGTGGGCGAGAAAACGGCCACTGTGTGGATGCGACACATCCCCACCGTTACTATGCAGTCATACACCTTCAAGCACTCGGCTCTCACTGCTGTACCGCTAGACAATCAACCCGGACTTCAAGAAATTTGCGATCGCACTGACCGACTTCACAAATTAGGAAATCTAGATCCGTTTGAAGTCGAAATTCTGAACTTGTTAGAAAGAACAACGGCTCTTACTCCCACCGAATTGCAGTATTTAGAACTGATTGAGAACAAACACAAGCTTGATTGAGTGCCTCACAACTATTTTTCCTTTTGGGAACAGCAATAACTTCGGAAATTTTAGTTGATTCACTTGACAGTTCAAACACTGAGTCAATCAATTTTTGTTGAGCTGCTAATTGTTGCAGTGAATAACAAGCTATTGCTCGCACTCGCTCAGGAGACTTGCTAGCATTTTTGGCAGCAAACGGTCCCCAGAAAGCACTCAGTACAATCTTAATCTGTTCCGATATTGGGTATGTTTGACTCAAACAGTAGTCCCAAACCATCTCATCGAATGGATCGTTTAGTGCAACTAAAACACCCGAGATTTGCGACTGCACTTGCTTCGGATTTGGGTCAGATAACGGCTGATTGTTCAAATTTGCCATCATAGATTTCTCCTGGTAAGCTAACTTATTTACATCCCATTCTCGATTTTAGTATTTGCCATCAAGGAACAAACTTTCGTTCTTGAGGGGAGCGAATCCACAAAGTACAAAATCCTTTTTGTGCAGGTTTACCCTCTACTGTCAGCGTCACCCCCAATCGATTTATCTCAGTTTCACACAGTTTTTTGCCACCTTTCTCGCTCAACAAAGCTTGATTCCAGCTCATAAATTGGCGAGCATATTTCCCTTCATTGCGGGTTGCCCACTGAATTGTATCTGCGTTTTTGCGGGCAAACTGACCCTCTTTGCTCAGCCCCCATTCGAGCGCTACGGCTTGTTCTAAAGTGAGCTGGCGTGGCCCTTTTGGGTCGAGTTCAGGCGGTGGAATGAACCGGGGCACAGCTAACCCGATAAAAGCGCCGATCGCCATTGCCCCTAACACCACCCCGCTCCCAAAAATCACCGACCAAATATCGTGAGCAACTTTCTCTAAAGCTGCTTGTCGCACTAGGGTGTAAACTGAGTTAGAAATGTGGCGATGTTGCACCTTAACCCTCTTTTGTCACTCTACGCAGAGGAAAACTGGAAATAAGGGATATTGAGGTTTGGAAAAATTGAACGACTTAAATTATTGACAAGCATTTGAAGTTTAAAAAAGCCCTCGGATAACTTAGGAACAGTAAAAACTTGAAGCCAAGGTTTAATAAAGTTAAATAGTACAAATGGTTGAATTATTAAACGGAGGTTGTTAAGAATATTCTTCCACCCCTTTCCTCGATCCCACCCTGGATGTGATGAAAAATTAGATTCAGATTGTGGTGGTAATTTTAGCAGTTGTTCAGAGTGGAGACTAACCATCAAATAAGCGCTAAAAATAATTTCCCACCATTTTTGTATTTGTGAATAATTAGTTAAGCGAAAATCTGCCCATCCTAATTCGTTTTTACTTTGCTTCAAACCATATTCTACCCAAGTTCTTAAACCATAAAAATTACCTACTTCTCTGGGTGTAATGTTGGGAAATTTACTCATTACATACCAAGTAGTGTTTTTGGGAAGCTCCTCTTTATCAGTTGTGATTTGCCAATACTTAATTTCCGGATTATCACCACAAATAATCTCTCTTATATATCTGTCTTCCGAGCTTAAATCTGAGAAGACACGTTTGAATCTTTGCCACTTTGAATATTTGACTTTGGTGTCTGTAACTCCCCATGCTTTGTGGTTAGAGCGAATTGCAACAATAAAATTTAGATTCAATTCTTCTAGTATTTGAATAAAATTTTTACTACTCTCTCCGTATAAACTATCTGCTAGGACAAGATTAAATTTAAATCCCATCGCACGCAATTGTTTGATCATTTTTGCGGCAATTTCAGGTTTGGTTAGATATTCATCTCCTGGTTGCAGTCTTTCTCTCGGTTTATAAACTTCAAATAATAGAGGAAAAGTCAGGCCAGATAAAACACCATACGCTGTAACTGCAACGATACCATTATCTGTTTTACCTAAATTTCCAATGTACTGTCGTTTTACATAATCAGTCGCATCCCCCTTTTTTTTATCCCCGGTTTCATCAATTATTAGTACTATTGGGCGCCCTTGAAGTACATATAATATTAATTCTAATCGTTGCTGACTTAATTCTTTTACCTCCCAAGGTGATTGTGTTAAAAAATGGTGTAATGCTTGATGATTATCTAGCCCTATAACTTTCGCTATTGATGGTAGTGTTTTGCGTTTTATGTCTGATATCATACCGACATGTAAGTACTTAAAAGCTTCAAAGCTCCTAACTTCTGGAAATATGTTTTGATAAATTTGACAGTATTCATCTATAAATTTGACTGTGGGTACTGGTTTACGAGGCTCTACCATAGGACTGGCAATGCTTTTGGGGTGTGTCACTGCTTATACTACCACGAGAGTGACAAAAGAGGGTTAAGCAAAAAGACACACCCTTTGCCTTCAGCCAGTTTCCTAAATCTACCGAACAAAATTCACGGTCTCCTAAAACGATGACTTTATATTCTGAAAACAATGGTAAAACAGGCTGTAGATTTGTAGTTTGTTCCTCGAAGTTGCTGCTGCCCAATTTTGGCAACAATGACCAGTATAATGGAATTGCTCTTCGCTCCCAGATTAAGCTAACCATGAACAGATTAATATAGCCCCATTGACTGCGGTCGATTGATCTTGATAAGCGAGTACCAACACGGCAATAAGTGGTCAACCAATAAGTAATTAATGGCAACCAAATTAATTCGATTGTTAAGTGAGGTAAATCTAAAAATATTTGTAATTTACGTCGCCGACTTTCGGCTGCAATTAGACAGGGAAATACTCGGGAGAGCCGCTCTAATCTCACTTGTTTTTCTGATTGCATCAAGGATAGCAAAATTGTCATCACCAAAAACTGAGATGGCGTCAGGTGTTTTTGTAAATGAGTCTGGTAGAATCTTGGTATCATTATTTTTTTGGATAGGCAAGCGTGTAACAACTCTGCTGCCTATCTTTTTTTACCACAAGTTGGCTCAATCCTTACTAACTATGGGTTTGGGGCGGGTCCTCACCCGCCCAGGATTAGCTATCGGTTCATTTGTCTGCAGGCCACAGTCTTTCACGGCTGTTGCAGTTCGGGTGAATGTGAAGGCAGACAATATAAATGTATCCCCTTGGGGATTTTCACGCTTTCACTCAAAAGCCATCCAGCTCCATCCACTACTAAAACCCAATACGGTTCAGTTAAGGGCTATGCAGTGCTTAAAACAATAAATACAGGAGGATTCACTATGATTCCAGTAAGCTGTTCTACATCTAAATTGCATTTTTTGTGCGGGCGAGACGCCCACCCCACAAGAACTTTATCAAATTTTGACTGTGTAGTTTAAATGCAGAACAGCTTACCTCTGTGTTTAACTTGTTTAGACCGAAATTTTGAAACAGGCTTTTTGACAACTCTTGGGTTGTTTCTCTGAACTCTTTCCGGTATAATTTGATCGAGAATCTCCAAAGTTAACCAACTAAAAAAAAGAGAAGTTCCTGCAATAAGGTTCAGTTCAGTTAGTGCTAAAAAAACCTATCGTGCGTAGGTTGATTTGAGGAACGAACCCTCCGTTTCACTCCGCCCAACATTTTCGCTAAAATTTTCCTTAACTGAACCGTATTGGTTTACAATCTTGCAGTGCCTCGTCATTGGTAACAAGTTAGAAAGGAGTAGATTTTGTCAATACCCCTTTATGCAGAAATATAATTAGGGCTTGCTGAATAATTGATCGCTTTTTGGCGATGGGGAGTGATTGATTATTCAACCAGAGTTAAAGATGAGTTTTTCCTGCCTCATTTTGAGTAAAATCTGGAGGGGTAACAACCAGCCTGAAACCCATACCTTTGTAAGGATTGAGCCAATCCGCTGCTCAAAAAAGATAGGCAGCATAATTATTACACGCTTGCCTATCTCAAAAATAATGATACCAACATTCTACCTCATTCATTTAAAAAAACAACTAAGTTCAGCTCAATTTAAACTGATTGGAATCTTGCTACCTTTGATACAATCATAAAAACAAGTGAGATTAGAACGGCTCTCGCGGGTATTTCCCTATCCAATTACAACAGAAAGTCGGCGTAGAAAACTACAAAGGTTTCTCGATTTGCCTCACTTAACTATCTCACTAATTTGGTTCCCATTAATTACTTATTGGTTGATTACTTATTGCCGTGTTGGTCAAACTTTATCAATTGCAATCGACCGCAGTCAATGGGGGCGCATTAATCTATTTATGGTTAGCCTGATCTGGGAGCGAAGAGCAATTCCATTATACTGGTCATTGTTGCCAAAATTGGGAAACAGTAACTTCGAGTCACTCTCCAACCAATTTACAGCAAGTTTTACCATTATTTTCAGAATATAAAGTCATCGTTTTAGGAGACCGTGAATTTTGTTCTGTAGATTTAAGAAACTGGCTGAGGGAAAAGGGTGTATCTTTTTGTTTAAGACTGAAAAAGAATCATTGTGTCGAAACGGAACATTTAGTTTGGCAACGGTTAGATGAATTAGGAATAGTACTCTTAAACCTCTTTATATTTTCAAGGTAAAAGAGTGAGGAAAACTCGACCTGCGATCGGATTTGATCTTGCTTGTAAGTGGAAAAGGAACTACGGGGGATGGAAGGTTGATGAAGCGTGGTTTATACTCACAGATTTAGGGTCATTGCCGGCAGCTATCAATGCTTATAAGCAGCGGATGGGTATTGAAGAAATGTTCCGAGACTGTAAAACAGGAGGCTACGATCTTGAAGGAACCAGCTTAAAAGGAGACCGACTTATTAACATGATTTTGCTCATGACACTTGCGTACACTTGGGCAATATTTCAAGGCACTGAACTGAAAAAAAAGCAGGTACACAAATATGTATCTCGTCGCAAAGAACCTAAAAAAAGATATCGAAGACGGAGTACATTTGGTGTTGGTTTAGATGGAGAAAAGTGGGTCAATTATCTCGAACAATATTCTGACGAGGTAGAACAGTTAATGAAGTTAACTCCCAATAAACGCAGCTTTTATCAACAAGGTATGCGGGCCGCAACCCTTATACAGTCTATCTCGTAGACCTCTTTGTCACCCCCCAGCAGTTTTTCAGAGGCGATCGCCCCCTGGGAAATAGCATCGAAACTGCACTGCTTTTCCCAGGCGCGAAAGCGCTGTACAAAAAGGACAGAAGCTTTTATGCCTTACCTGCTAAATATAGCATCAAACCCTAAAGAGCCTCATTCGCTTGCATCGCTAAGGCGATCGCTAATTTTTCCCTCAACTGCCGAAATAGCTACCACGCGGGGAGAAGCTAAATAGTTCTTCGCCGTTGGATCGCCGCTTCGCCCTTTGAAATTGCGGTTGGTCGCATAAACCCCTGTCTCTTCTTGAGTGAGTATCCCAAGTCCGGCATTAATACAAGCGCCACAGCCTGATTTGAGAATGGTGGCTCCCGCCGCTTCAAATATTTGCATATACCCTAAATTCTCAGCCTTTTGGCGCACCTCAAAAGAAGCGGGTACGATAAAAAGGCTCACACCCGGAGCTATACGGCGACCTTCAAGCACCTCAGCAGCTTGAGCGAGGTCGAAAAGTTTTCCCCCGGTGCAAGAACCAATAAAAGCTTTGGTAATAGGAATTTCTCCTAACTTGCTAATACCAATTACTTGGTCTGGTTTGGGGGGACGAGCGACCTGCGGTTCTAAATCGCTCAAATCAAACTCATAGATTTGTTCATAAGATGCCTCGGAGTCGCTACCAACGTCCTCAAATAAATCTTGACCGCAGTTTTGCAGATATTGGCGAGTTGTTTCATCAGGAGCAATTACCCCGCACATTGCACCGCACTCAATCGCCATGTTCGAGAGTGTCATGCGTTCTTCCATTGGCATCTGGTCGATAATACTGCCTCGGAATTCCATGACTTTTCCCGCAGCGCCGTCACAGCCAATTTTGCTCAGAATAAATAGGATGATGTCTTTTGCAGCAATATATTTGGGCAAAGTTCCTTCAAGTCTAAAAAGTAGGGTAGGAGGAACCCGCACCCACATATCCCCCATCGCAAAAATATTCGCCATATCCGTTGTTCCCACTCCAGTGGAAAAACATCCAAAGGCTCCGTAAGTGCAAGTGTGGGAGTCTGTCCCGGCTACAATTGTACCTGGATGAATGAAGCCCTTTTCTGGGAGCAGAACGTGACAAATGCCAGCAGCTTCTCCTGGGGAAACCATATCGAACAAATGGCAGCCTTGCGAGCGGGCAAACTGCACCATTTCTGAGTATAATGAAGTGGCTTTAGGGTCTACTCGCACGTCGTTGACTTGAATAAAGTGATCGGCTACTAAAACAACGCGGGTGGCATCCCAAAGTTTTGCTTCTTCTCCAAAATTCTGGTAAAAGACATCAGCAACAGGTGCGGCTACAGCATCGTGAGACATGGCTAAATCGACTTTAGCAAAAACCATCTCTCCCGGCTGAACGTAAGCATTGCCAGACGCCCGTGCCAAAAGTTTTTCTGTCAGAGTCATCGCCCTAGCATAAGTTGAACTCTGGGGAACAGAAATTTCACCTTTCTGCCGCTTTTGGTTAAAGGGAATTAAGCCGCCTGCCCTCACAATAGCTTCGACGACAGGATTATTATTAGGCTGGGAGTAAATTTCTAATGTCAGACCAATATTGATACTATTTCGGTAAAATATTTCGGCAAAAGAGAGGGCGCGTATTTTTTTTATGCCAGCAGCTTTTATGGCAATAGGTGCATTTTCTCGGCTAGAACCGCAGCCGAAATTGCGTCCGGCTTCGATTTCTTCATAGCCTACAAGGTTTCCTTCACCAATCAGATGTTCAAAAGCATACTGCTTTAAATACTCTGGGTCGGCAGTAGTACACCGTTTTGCCGGAATAATATCGTCTGTATTGATATCATCTCCAAAAATCAACACTTTCGGTTCGGTTGTCATAAGTTCTCCCTACTGCTTGTTTATCAAAGTTAACTACCGAGTTGTTGGACTATCAACTCGGTTAAAGTTTCCGCGTTGACTAAGATTTCTTGACCTTGGGGGGCTAAGTCTGCCGTGCGGTAGCCCAGGGCTAAAACTTTTTCGATGGCTTGAATTAGCTTGATAGCCGCATGGGTTTCCCCCCACTGCTGAAGCATTAAAACAACTGCCCCCATCGTTCCTAGAGGATTGGCAATACCCTTCCCGGCAATATCTGGTGCTGTGCCGTGTATGGCTTCATAAAGACCGAACCCGCGCTCGTTCAGACTGGCAGAGGGTAATAACCCGATGGAACCTACTAATGCTCCTCCGATATCGCTGAGGATATCCCCAAATAGATTTCCTGCTAGAATCACATCAAATCGCTTAGGCTCCCGCACGAGTTGCATGGCTAAGTTATCCACTAGCATGGGTTCTACTCTAACATCAGGGAAATGTTCGGCTTCCTCCTGCACTAAACGGCTCCAAGGGATTTGTGGCAGAGCATTTTCTTTATGGGCTACGGTAAGCAAACCTCGGCGCTCTTTAGCTTTGCCTAGAGCTACTTTAGCGATGCGGCGGATTTGCCAGTCGTAGTATTTCATTGTATGAAAGCCATAATAGCCACTGTCGTCTTCTGTTCGTCCTGATGGTCCAAAATAAATTCCGCTTACTAACTCTCGAACAAATAATATATCGGCTCCTTGAATCTTGTGCGACTGAAGGCTGGATTTATCCAATAAAGTTTCAAAGGGACGCACGGGGCGAAAATTGATAAAAAAGTCGAAGTGTTGGCGAAGTTCGAGAATCCCGCCTTTCGTGACGGCTCCGAATAAAATTCCATCAGCACCTTCGCATAGTTGGGCGGTTTGGTCGGGGAAGAATTTTCCAAATTCATTGAAGGCAGGTTGTCCAATTAAGGCATAGTCTATAACTAAAGAAAACCCTTCTAGTTTTGCTAAATGCAGGAGAACTTTTAAGGAAGCGTCTACCACTTCTGGCCCGATTCCTTCGCCAGGGAGAGCTACGACGCGATACGGCTCAGTCATTGAAAAATCCTCCCTCGAATAACTCGACGACTTCTTCTGGGGAAAAGCACCGCTGCTCTTGAATGGAAAGGGATTTGATTTTATCTCGCATTCGGTTGTAATCTTCAGGAGTAAGCGGTTTATTGAGTTGCTTCTCAAACAGGTACTGAAAATTGCTAGAACCACTGCATTTGCCAAACCAAATTTCTGGCGCGGCGTGAGGAAAAATATGGTAGCTATCTGGGTCGCGTAAGAAGCCGTTAACGTGAATGCCGCTTTCGTGACGAAGGGCAGCTTGGGAGTAAGGGGAAGCAGGACGAACTCCTAGTGAATCGAGGTAGTCTGTGACTTGGGAGAGGGCTTCATAATTAATGCCCTCTACTTCTATCCCAAAGCGCAATCTAAGTCCATTTAAGACTTGCTCTAGTGGGATATTACCCGCCCGTTCGCCAATGCCTCGGAATGTGCCTGAAATCATTGAAGCTCCCGCGATGACAGCTTGGAGGGTATTTTCGAGAGCCATGCCTAAGTCATTGTGAAAATGCACTCCTAAAACTGCATTGTTGACCAATTCTAGAAGGTCGCGAACCCATACATAAGTTTTCTCTGGAGTGAGGATGCCCATTGTGTCGCAGAGGACAAAGTGTTCGATGTAGGGTTGAAATTCGCGAATGCACTGAACTAAAAAGTTAAAATCAGCCCGGCTGGCATCTTCGGCAGCAAACTCTACTTTTAAACCGACTTCTGCACTCGTAGCATAGCGCAGATTTTCCAAAACTTTATTAATCATGTTCTGACGGACGCGGCAGACAAGAGCTTTAGGGAGATTGTCATCCTCTGTTTTCTCTGGTAGCGCTGTTAAATTGCGGACTTCTGCATCTCTTGAAAGTAAAAGACGATCTGAAACGGCATAGAAGAGGATTATTCGTTCTACTCCGCAGGCAATAGCCTGGTCGATAAATTGTTTGCCTACCATTGTGGCAGCCATCATAATGCTCCTATTACCTTCTGCCACTAATGTTTTTAGTAAATGTTCTTCGGTTTCGTGAACGGCTGGCATTATGTCTATTTGATGAACTCCGGTTTGGCTGATGAGTTTGGCTAAAGTTTTTTTAGTTTCATAAGGAAAGAAAAGCCCAGCTTGTTGTTCACCATCTCGGAGGGTTTCGTCAGACACGATTAAGGGAAGTGTTGGCATAAGATATCTCCCAAAGAATAGGGTTTTTACTGTTCTCAATTCAGCTTTTTAAGCCGCGCTAAATAGCATCGGACAGTTCAGATTCCATAAACCGCAAGCGCGGATATCGGTAAACTGCAACTGTCACCCCTATAGCTATAATTTCCATCGTAATAAATAGCAGGCCAATACCGCGGCCCGGCCCCACGCCAATGATTTGACCGATACTTCCAGCTAATAAACCATCAGTCGCCATTAGAGGTTCAAAGATTCGTTCGGCTAGAGGGCCAGCCACAACATAGGCGAGCGGGATGCACGAGAAACAAATCATATTAATTGTGGCAAAGACTCGGCCTTGAATATCGGGAGCCACTTTTCGGAGCAAGATGGCATCGCACCAGCCATTGATGAAAGGCAAGCTGAAGAAAAACAAGAAGAAAGCCAGAGCAAAAAGGGCGATATCGGCGCGTAATCCCAATGCTAAAATGCACAGTTGACTGAGAAAGGCAAAACCAAATACGCCACGAATTAAAGTTCTGGGACCTCCCCAAATACTCATAACTACACTACCCAGCAGCATCCCCGCACCGCCGATGGATTGAATAGTTCCGAGAACGGTGACAGAAGTAAAGGAAAGTACCAATGGCGTGAATAAAACTTCAATCATTCCTAGAACAAAGTTATTGAGGGCGAATATAATTAGTAGCTAAAAAGTCCGGGGCGAACAAAAATATAAGTACAGCCTTCCACTGCCTCGCGCCAGAGAGACGCTTTTCCATCAACGGGAACAGCAGCAGTTTTAGCGTCAGGAAAGCGAACGAACAATAGGGTGGTGAGGGCAAACAGGAAGGTGGCAAAGTCAATTAAAATGACACCTTCAAGTTGAACGATTCCCAGCAAGAATCCTGCTAGCAGCGGTGAAATTAGCTGGGCGCACGCTTCTCCTGATTGAACCATACCGCTAGCACGCGGCAAGTGTTCCTTCGGTACTAATAAAGAGGTCGAAGCAGTGTAAGCTGGCAACTGAAACGCTTTGCAGACAGAACTGAGGCTGACGGCGAGGTAGATGTGCCAAATTTCAAGGTTTCCGGTAGCGAGTAATAGAGCCATCGCCACCGTAGTTATCCCGGCGCCGGAATCTGACAGAATCATGCACCAGCGTCGGTTCCATCGGTCAACTAAGGCACCCGCTACCGGGGAAATCAGGATACTCGGCAGCATAGCCGATAGCAAAATCAGAGAGAATTGGGTCACTGAACCTGTACGCTGATACACCCACACTCCCAGAGCAAAGCTCGTCAGACTCGATCCGATCAGGGATATCAGTTGTCCGAACCAGACTATCAGAAAAACACCTATTTCATCCTTAATGATTCGGAGATTCTTAAGACTACGCATAATTGCTAAAACTAATCCTACAGTAGCTTCGAGGTGGTTAAAACAAGAAGAAAAAGCCCCAATAGAACGCACCCTATTGCAAGGAGTGCAAAAGCTAGAACTATTGGGATACATAAGCTATAGCTTCATTACCCCTCCCTGCCGGAGTTTAGCAATCTTCTTCCAGAGGGTCAGAAAATCCGTATTCTTCAAGTTTACCCTCGCGTCGCACATCACAAGTCACACAATGGAATGAGCCACCGAAGGTGTAAACGTGGCGAAAATCAACGGGAATCACTTTGAAGCCTAAATCCTTTAAAAGTTTCTGCATCGGTTCTTCCTGCTTTTCCACAACAACTGTTTCGGGATCTAAGCTTAAAATATTCATGCACACCCAACTACTGCACATATACATAGGCCAATTGTCAGGAAGGGTAGATGGAGCCGCCTTGACTAAATCCCACCCTGCTTTTTTGAAAAGCTCTTTTTCTATGCAAGGTCTGGCAGGATTAATTAAGGCTAATCCGGGGCGGAGAGGGACAAGGGAAGCATCAATGTGCATGGGATTGAAGTCGGGGAAATTGACCACATGAACCCGGAATGTGTCGCCTAGATGCCGTTTGAGCCAGGTAATCCCTATGTTGTTAGTAACGTGGCTGCGTTGAACAAATAAATCTCGTCCAAAACGGACAATATCAGCCGCATCGAAACTAGGTTCAGTATCTCGGATAACAAAGTGTCCTTGTTCTGTGAGAGTGTAACGTTCTTCGACAGGTTTTTGGGCAAATTCAAAATCATAGAATTCGTCCGACATAGAAGGTTTTGGAGCCGTTGTCCACTTAGCCCCCTGTCGGAAATATTCGAGTATTAAAGAACGGTAAGCGCGATATTCAAAAAAGCGCGATCGCCACGCCATTGGTGCTTCAATAATTTCATTGCCAACTACGATGAGAACATCGCGGGGCATAGCAGCATAGAAACCGGAAGCTTCAAAATCTAGAGTTTTATAGGTCTGGGAAAAGTCGATCAGATCGGGACGGCGAACGGTGACACCAAAAGCTTCTAAAATATGGCAAAACTCGTTTAATTCTTTAGCAGCTATTTCTACAAGTTCTTGAGGGAAGGGTTGACCCGCATACTTTTGAAAAAAACCCAAGTTGTTGGGGTAAGAGTTGGTTAGGAGTGCTGGCTCCAAGTGGGGAACGGCTGCGCCCTCAACGTGACCGACAATGACTTCTTTGAGAGGGTCCCATTCGTTGTAGCTGTTAACAACTGGAAGTGGCTGATTAGAGAATAGACTTGCGTTGAGTTTCAGTTGCGATAAGTTTTCCATTTTTTGACCTTTAGACCTTTATAAAAATGACATTCTTTACATTCCACATCGCCACCGTAGTGACCCCCGCATCGGAGTCAGACAGAATCATGCACCAGAGTCGGTTCCCACGGTCAACCAATGCCTTTGCTATTGGAGGAGGCCGGATATTCGGTAGCATGGCAAATAGCAAAATCAGAGAGAATTCAGTGACTAAACTTGTACGTTTGTCAACCCAAACTCCCAATGCAAAGCTCGTTAGACCCGACCCAATCAAGGATATTAGTTGTTCAAACCAGACTACAAGAAAAACACCCATTCCACCTGTAAAGGGTCGGAAATTCTTAAGACTACGCATAATCGCTAATTCGTGCTAGGCAGACGGTTGGTTCGACTCGATTTGCAACACATAGCCTTCACAATGTAAGTCGGCTGCCTGAAAACCTAACCGTTCTAAACCTTGATAGTGCTGCACGCAAGTTTCCAGATTTGGCAATCCTACAGTGGGCTTGATATTGTCAAAACGGGAAGAGAGGAGACTGGACATAACGCACCCCATAATGTTCAGGGGATTGGTAGGCTTGAACTCGTCTGACAATGAATCTTCATCCATGTTTTTCTTCATTGATTCGGGTAGGTAGATGACCGTTTCTATCGGGTCAGGTGCGTGAAGTGCTCCACCTTCGGTAAAGAGAATATCTTTGTGTTTCTCAAAGCGCTTAATCGCCTGTTCAGGGGAAAAACAGTGTGGGCCAGAATCATCAACAATTAAAGTACCCGGTTTCAGCCGATCGATGTCGAGAATGTCTGGGACGTTGGTAGCCCCAATGATTAAGGTAGCGTCATAGATTTCC
>NZ_JAUBOZ010000006.1:0-89413 GCF_036700475.1 Microcoleus sp. T2B6
GCCTGCTTGGTGTAACGATCCACTGACTGACGTAGCGATCTATCGCCTGACTCTTTTAAGATACAAGGGGCGGGTTCACCAATAGTTTCAAAGGATACCCAAAGACTCAAAAACCCGCCCCCTCCCCGCGCGATCGCCACCCAAGTGGGGGCGGGTTTACGAGATTATCGGTTTTAGGCAATTATTGTTGGTAAAACCCGCCCCTACAGATTTAATTCCTCAAATTCTGGATTGCCGTAAACCATCTGTTTATCTACCGCCGACAAAACTTTATTGTTAGCAGCATCAGAAACTAAACACTGACAAACTAGCTGCGCTACATCGGCCCGGTGAATCGTTCCAGCAACTCGACAATCTTCTGTTAAAATACCGTTGCCTGTTGCAGGTTCCGATTTGAGTCCGCCCGGACGAATTACTGTATAAATCATCCCGCTTTCTATCAAATGATTTTCGGCTTTTTCCTTTTCAATTAAAACCGGGCGCAAAGTTTCTAAAGCTTGGGGCGGCAAAGCGCCGACACTATTACCGCTGCCGATGGATGAAACTAAAATAAATTTTTGCACGCCTGCTTTGACGGCCGCATCAATCAAGTTTTTGTTGCCCAAATAATCTGCTCTTTCTCCATCTTTGGGCAAGCCGCCAATTGTGCTGATTACCGCATGAATTGGCTCACCGCCAGCCATCGCCGCTTCCATAGCTGCTGCATCCAAAGCATCGCCTGTCACGACTTTGATGCCCATTGCTTCTAATTCGGTGCTGATTGCGGGCGATCGCAAAAGTGCAGTTACTTGCATCTTTTGTCCTACCAACAACTTCGCGATTTCTAGGCCTACGCCTCGGCTAGCACCCGCTAAAAAAATGTGGGATTTTTCGGTCATATTAATTGGGTTTTAAGTTGTACAGAAATTGGTTTTTTTGACTGTGGAACAGTATACAACAATCCTCTGTAAATTTTTGAATTAGTTTTTTTTTACCGCAGAGGGCGCAGAGGGCGCAGAGGAAGAGAGGGGAAGGATTGGCAATTTCCCATTTACGTTAGAGTTTTTTGCCCACTATTACTACCCAAGATTGAGCTTCGCGGGGTAAGCCGGGGGGGCGATAGTAGTGATTGACAATTGCAAATCCCGCTTGTTCTAAACAAGGCGCTAAAGTATGATATTCCCATCCGGCTGTATAGCGTTTTCCCGTTGGTCTCTCGTCGTATCCTTCCCAATTTCCCCGGCACATTGACATGACAATTGCGCCGTTAACAACTAAGGCTTTGTGCAAATCTTGCAGCACTTTCACCATCTCGTCGCTGGGAACGTGAATCAGGGAAGCATTGGCAAAAATACCGTCAAATTCTGCCTCTGGCAATTCGAGATTCAGAAAAGATTGTTGCCAAACTTCGCATCCAGATAACTTCTTAGCTATTTCTACAAAAGCCGGAGTTGCATCTAAGCCTACAACTGTGTGTCCTTGGCTTTTAAAGGCAACCAAATCTCGTCCCGGCCCGCATCCTATATCTAGAATTTTACCTGGATTGCGGGGCATGGCAGCGGTCAGTGCGGCTCGATTTTGGGATACGTCGTGATGCCAAGTTCCTGATCGGAAAGATTCGGCAGTTAGCTGGTATTCTGCGATCGTAATTTCTTCGCGTTTGTCCATAATTTCCCCCTCTTGTATGATTTGAGATTGGTTAATTCAAGAAGACCGGGCGAATATAATTCGCGGCTATACAGACAAAACCCGCCTCCGCGGGTTGAAGAATTGGCGGTGAAAATTAGGCGATCTTCTTTAGTCCGCGGAGGCGGACATCGTTTGTGTAGACGCGGTTTCAACCGCCGTCTTATCTTCGGGAGATTCGATCGCAAATCCCGCATCTTCGGGGGATTCGATCGCAAATCCCGCATCTCGAATCATGTCCCAATCTTGATGGGCAGCTTGTCCGGGAGTTGTCAGATAATCGCCAACAAAGATAGAATTAGCGGGGTAGAGTCCGAGAGGTTGCAGCGATCGCAAATGTACTTCCCGTCCCCCAGCAATCCGAATTTCTTGACTGGGAAGCAAAAATCGGAACAAACAGAGAATTCGCAAACATTGGCGGGGAGTTAACCGATTCACATCTGCAAATGGTGTGCCGGGAATCGGAATGAAAAAGTTGACCGGCACGCTAGTAACGCCCAACTTGCGAAGCGAAAGCGCTAAATCGATCGCATCATCATCCGATTCGCCCATCCCCAAAATTCCGCCGGAACAAGTTGTGATCCCCGCTGCTTTTACGTGTTCGACGGTTTCCACCCGATCGCCAAAAGTGTGAGTGGTGCAAATGTCCGTGTGATATGATTCGGAAGTATTGAGATTGTGATTTACGCGATCGACTCCAGCTTTAGCCAAACGATGAGTTTGCTCCTCGCTCAACAATCCCAAACAAGCGCAAATTTTTAGGTTATAATTTGCCTTCACAGTCTCGACAGCATCCAAAACGCGATCGAAAGTAGATGCGTTAGGTTGGCGGCCCGAAATCACCAAACAAAACGTACCAGCTTTTAAATCTGCGGCGCGTTGGGCGGCATCCAGAATTTTCTCCTTAGCTAAAAGCGGATATTTCTCAATTTCCGCAGTCGAAATTTTTGACTGAGAACAATAATGGCAATCTTCAGGACAAAGGCCACTTTGAGCATTTAACAAATAGTGCAGCCTGACTCGGTTTCCCCAGTAGTGGCGGCGCACCCGATAAGCTGCGTTTAGTTGTTCCAGCAAAACCTCATCCGGTGCGCGCAATACGGCTAAAGATTGCTCGCGAGAGAGACATTTGCCCGCCAGCGCGTCGTCAGCCAAATCGTTCCAATTGGGTAAATTCATTACTAAAATTAAAGGGTTTACAGAGTATCCAAAACCTGACGAATCACCCGATAAATCGATTCTAGTTCATCAGGAGAAATGCAGTAGGGAGGCATCAAGTAAAGCGTATTTCCCAAGGGGCGGAGCAAAAACCCCGCTTCGAGAAATCTGGCTTTCAATAGAGGAGCGATGTCATTAAAATAACCGGAATCGCTTTCCGTTTTCACATCCATTGCTGCGATGGTGCCACAAGTCCGAATCCGTTCTAGTTTAGGATGATTTCTCAGCCATTGATTCAGATATTGGCGGTGCAATTTTTCCATCCCTTGATACACATTTGGGTTTTGCTCCAAAAGCTCCAAGGATGCTACACTCACCGCACAAGCTAAGGGATTTCCGGTGTAAGAATGACCGTGAAAAAAAGCTTTGTCCCATTCATCTCGCCAGAAAGCTTGATAAATATCCTCCGATGCCATTGTGACAGCAATTGGCAAACAGCCACCAGACAATCCTTTAGACAAACACAGGATATCCGGTGAAGTTGCAGATTTAACCGAGGCAAACAGTTCGCCCGTGCGCCCAAAACCCGTCATTACTTCATCGTAAATCAACAATACATTAAATTGGCCCGCAAGTTGTGCGATCGCCTGCAAAAACTCAGGGCGGCACATTCGCATCCCCCCAGAACCTTGCACCAAAGGTTCGATAAAAATACCCGCATAGCCGCCCTGCTTTAACAAAAACTCCAATTTCTCTAAACTCGCCGCCTCCTTGCTTTCCACCTCCTCGTCGCCGTCAAAAGTCGCCGGAAAAGGAACAACATCCCCAGCAAACATTAAAGGTGCAAAAGATTCCCACCACAGCGAACTTCTGCCAGCAGACATCGCGCCCACAGTATCGCCGTGATAACCTCCCTCAAAACTAATAAAGCTAGTGCGGTTAGTTTCTCCGAGATTGCGCCAATATTGAAATGCCATTTTCAGAGCAACTTCAACAGCAGTCGAGCCGTTATCAGAAAAGAAAATCCGCGTTAAAGAAGCAGGCGTATGAGTGAGCAATTTACTCGCAAGTTTCTCGGCAGGTTCGTGAGTAAAACCCGCAAAAATTACGTGTTCTAACTTTTGAGCTTGTTCGTAAAGAGCCTCGGCGAGAACCGGATGGCTGTGGCCGTGAACAGTCACCCACCAACTAGAAATGCAGTCGAGAATTTGCCGCCCGTCTGCCAATTCCAGCACAGATCCTTTGCCGCGAATTACCTTCAGTGGGGGGCCAGCCGTTTTCATTTGCGTGAAGGGCTGCCAAATCGGTGAATTTGAATAATTATGTTCCTGATTCGCAGTCATTTTTGCCCCAATTACTAATATTAACCTGCATTTTAATATAGCAATAATAACGCCCTTATGAACTTTTTATTTTTGATTCTTTCTTCATCTCTTCCTTAGTGTCCTTAGCGTCTTCGCGGTTCGTTAAAAAAAATCTAGTTGGGTGTCGATGCCCCCTGCCTGGGAACGTCAGCCCCCCTACCACGTATTCGCAGGCAATGGTTAAAATTGTCAGTTACAATTTTCTGCCTTTGAGCAAATAAGTCGTCATAGATCCTTTGCCTTTAACATTAATTTTACCCCGCTTTTCCAACAAATACTTATCGCACAGCAACTCATAAGTTGAGTTGCTAACTTGAATTTTACCCGGAAGTCCCTGAGATTCCATGCGGCTTGCTGTATTCACAGCATCTCCCCACAAATCGTAAATAAACTTTTTAGTGCCGATGACACCTGCTACCACAGGCCCAGTATTAATGCCAATGCGGATATTGAGAGGTTTACCGCATTCGTCGCGGAATTTCATAATTTCTTGCTGCATTTCTAAGGCCATTTCGGCAATAGATTCGGCGTGATTTGTACAGGGAAGCGGCAAACCGCCTGCTACCATATAATTGTCGCCGATAGTCTTAATTTTTTCTAAGCCGTATTGTTCGCTTAAGCGATCGAAAGCTGAAAATATTTTGTTAAGTAATTCTACTAATTCTTCAGGAGATGTGCGCGAAGATATTTCGGTAAAGCCCACAATATCCGCAAACAAAACTGTAACATCGGCAAATCCGTCCGCAATATTTATCTGACCTTGTTTTAGGCGATCGGCAATCATTACTGGTAATATATTTAGTAATAAACGTTCCGACTTTTCTTGTTCGGCGCGCAATACTTCCTCAGCTTG
This sequence comes from Microcoleus sp. T2B6, assembly GCF_036700475.1. Classification (NCBI taxonomy): domain Bacteria; kingdom Bacillati; phylum Cyanobacteriota; class Cyanophyceae; order Oscillatoriales; family Microcoleaceae; genus Microcoleus; species Microcoleus sp. T2B6. Next base: position 5,041 of record NZ_JAUBOZ010000006.1, read on the forward strand.
TTTCCGCTGTGCAATTTCCTGGTAAACTCGGTGAAACATTTGATTGAATGCGACCATGAGTTCTCCCAACTCGTCATCCCGCTTGACAGACAGAGAGTAGAAATCAGGTTGTGCTCGATCTTTGCTCAAAGCGTCTCCGGCAGCGATCAAGTCATCGCGCAATCTCAAGAGAGGTGCAATTACTGTCACGCCTAAAAAAAACATAGTCACAGAAGTGACAAAGGCTGATATAATAATGACTAGAACAGCCACCCGTCCGATAAATGCGTAAAGTTCCGGTTGAACGGTGGAAGCATCGTGGCGAACAATTAAGATGTAATCGCCTCCCAAATGTCGCTCCGTCCAAGCAATATCGTAGCGCTTGCCATCGAAATTGTGACTGTGAACTATACGAGCTTTTTTTAGTTGCTCTAAACTGATTTCTGGGGGTTCGCCAAGTGTATATATTAGCTCACCGTTAGCTTGGTAAATAGATAGTCCTAAGACTACTTGAGAATCCTTAGTAATATTTTTTACTTCTTCTTGCAAGAAAGTGCGATCGGAAATATCTTGTTGGAGCAAAAACTCTAGGGAATCAACAGTCGCCCGAGATACCTGTTCCAGTTGACTTAAAAGTTCATTTTCGCGCCGAAAATAAGAGGGAACTAAAATAATTCCCTCTATGACAAGAATGCTAGCAAATACCCACAAAGCTATTTGCCTAGACAAGCGAGATTTGAAAAATTTCAAAAATGATAAAATCCGCAATAACATAAAACTTACTATTTTGCCAATGGCTAATGTAGGACCTAGGAAAAAAAACCGGGTTTCTCGTAATCAATTTTGGGTGTGTCAACGAAGCAACCGCCCAGAAACCTGGTTTCTCACATCCCCTGTGTACTTCCTATAATTGTCAGCAGTCAACAGCCAGCAGCTATTAACTGTTACTTCTTGGCTGCTTGCTGCTGACTAATATCATGTCCGATTGATTAACCATAATATCGCGGTCGGGGCGGGTTTTTCAGATTGTCAATTATTGGCAGGTATTGTTGGTGAACCCGCCCCTACGAAAATCGCGGTCGATCGACCGGACATGATATAATGACTGATGACTCTGGACTAACTAGCAGACCCCTTAATAATATAATAAACAAATTAAACCGAAACTGCGCTGACTAGCCTGCCTCCAAGCAGATAAGTATTCATATCGCCCTTGCCTTTGATGTGGATAATTCCTCTGTTTTCAAACAGATACTTATTTCTCAAGATATCGTAAGTGGATTGTGTGACTTGAATCACGCCGGCAATCCCGTTAGGGTAGAGGAAAGCTCAGACATATTTGCCATCGCTACTCCTACACCTACACAAAATAAAATTGTCAGCGCAAGCAGAATTCGCTTATAAATTAATTGGCTGATGGCAGCCCGAATTGGAGAAATCAACTGGCGCATGGTATCCTCAAGTGTGAGGTTTAATCTTGATGGGAATTTATGCACTACTAACATAACACTGCTTTTTCAAAGTGTTTTGTTGGCCTCGGGGGTAAAGCAAGACTCTCTGAGTGCAACCGAGGGTTAATTATTGTTTACCGCGAGTGTTTCGCTTATCCGTAAGAATACGCATAACTTTATAGTGGTTTTCTGTTGAGTGAAGTACAGATGATCGAGTAAGGACACGGCGCCGTGCTTATTGGTGTCAACTTAAGAATGAAACCCCTGATAAATCTCGCTTTTAACCCAGTCTAGATCCCCCTAAATCCCCCTTAAGAAGGGGAGTAGGGGTTGACTTTGAGAAGATTCCTGTCTCCCCCTTATTAAGGGGGGCTAGGGGGATCGAGCCTTAATCGTCAGACAGCAAATCCGTAGTACGTTTAACGTTAAGTTGACACGCTTTGGGCTGTGCCCTCTCCCTACTTCACGCAATTTTTGCTTGATATCGGTTAGGATAGCAATTGTAGTCTATGGTTGGCGATCGTGAATTCTGACTCTACTGCCTCACCTGCGCGCAACGAAATTTTGCCGGGAGAAGTTTTCGTCAATACTGCCAATTTTGATACGGGTATTCGGCGACTTTTACCTAAATATGACGAAATGTTGGATGTATTAGCAGGCTGCATTGCTAACACAAACCACCGCATTTTAGAACTCGGCTGCGGTACGGGGGAACTCACTTTAAAAGTTCTCAAACGCTACCCGTCTGCCGAAATAGTTGCTGTCGATTACTCGCCGCGAATGCTTGATTTTGCCCGCGCCAAAATAGAGTCTGCAGGATACGCAGCCCGGTGGACTGGCATAGAAATGGATTTTGGAGAATGGGCGAACAATCCAAATTTCTCAGGCTTGGGCGATAAATTCAATGCTTGCATTTCATCTCTGGCAATTCACCATCTTGAGGATGACATGAAGTTGAAATTGTTTCAACGCATTCGCGAAAGTTTAAATGCTGGTGGCTGTTTTTGGAATGCCGATCCTCTTTTAGCAGAATCAGCAGCAATGAAAGATATTTATCAAGCGGCGCGAGAAGATTGGGCGCTAAATCAGGGGGAAACCTTAGCACAAATTCGCGCAAATGTGGGGACGAGTGTCTCTTACGGGTATTCTAATCCCGATCGCCTAGCTACACTTTCGGCACAGTTGGAAATGCTGGTAAAAGCTAGATTTGAGACTGTTGCAGTGCCTTGGAAATACTACGGTATGGCGGTGTTTGGGGGATTTGTTAATTAAAAAAGCAGCCCTGGAAGCAGAACTTCTATATGTAGGGTGCACGAATAAGCACCTTACTGCTTAAAGAAAGATTGCAATTAGTATTTTATGTTACTAAGTTCTGGTTGATAAAATATATAATATGAATTCCGGTTGCATTGGAATGATTAAACCGCAGAGAACGCAGAGAACGCAGAGGAGAGAACAGAGAGATGAATAATTCCGATGCTAACGGATTTGATATAATACTGCGAGCATAAAGGAAACAAAATGACTGCCACTGCGATTCAAAGTATTGACTGGGATGCTTTTTCTTCGGAACTATCGGGAATTGAAATAATTAGCGATCGCGCGCAAGTTGTCAAGCTATCTCACGACTATTATCATTTCAGTCCAATTTTGCAACCTCTCTTAAGTGATAAAACAGGAGATTTAGTCGTTCGTCCCGCCAGCGAAGCCGAAGTTTTGCGAATTGCTGCGGCCTGCGTCAAATTCAAAATTCCGCTAACTGTTAGAGGTGCAGGAACGGGCAATTACGGGCAGTGCATTCCCCTCAAGGGCGGCGTCATTTTAGATACCAGCAAAATGCACAATATCCGCTGGATAAAACCGGGTTTAGCTTGCGTAGAACCAGGGGTGAAAATGTCGGTTTTCGACAAACAAGCGCGAGAAACTGGTTGGGAATTGCGGATGGTTCCCTCAACCTATCGCACCGCAACGATTGGGGGATTTATCGGCGGCGGTAGCGGGGGAATTGGTTCGATAACTTACGGGCAATTGCGCGATCGCGGAAATCTTCATGCTGTTCGAGTCGTTACAATGGAAGACGAGCCCCGCGTCATCGAATTGCGCGGCGATGAAGTGCAAAAAGTCAATCACGCTTACGGCACAAATGGAATTATTACTGAGTTAGAAATTCCTCTCGCCCCTGCTTATCCTTGGGCGGAAATCATCGTCGCTTTTGACGATTTTATGACATCGGCAAACTTCGGTCAAGCTTTGGGCGATGCTGACGGAATTATCAAAAAACTAATTTGTGTTTGTGCTTGGCCGATTCCTGCTTATTTTGCTGCTTTCCGCGATGCAATTCCTGAAGGTAAGCACTGCGCTTTGTTAATGGTAGCTGAATCTTGTCTGGAACCGCTGCAAGATTTGGTGCGCGAATATGGCGGCACAATTTGCTATCAAAAAAACGCGCAAGCAGCGAGCAAAGGTGCAGCTATTGCTGAATTTACTTGGAATCATACAACTCTCCACGCTCGCAGCGCTGACCCGTCTCTGACTTATTTGCAGACGCTTTTTCCCGCAGATAAAGGTTGGAAATTGATTGAGGAACTGTACAATTATTATGGGGATGAGGTGATGATGCACTTGGAGTTTTTGCGGATGAATGGCAGGGCGATCGCCGCGGCTTTGCAAATAGTTCGCTACACTACGGAATCACGGCTCAATGAAATTATTCGCTATCACGAAGAGCAAGGCGCATTGATTGCTAATCCTCACACTTATATATTGGAAGATGGAGGGATGAAAAGTATTAATGTGGAACAGTTGCAGTTTAAAGAGTTGGTCGATCCTTACGGTTTGCTTAATCCGGGTAAAATGCGGGCGTGGTTGGAACGGGATTAAGGAGGATGGTTTTTAGATTGTTCGGCGGTTTCAACGGCTGCTAAACAAACGAAGTCCGCCTTCGCGGACTAAGGAATAAAATTAAAACTCGGCGGTTGAAACCGCTGCTAGACAAACGAAGTCCGCCTACGCGGACTAAGAAAGCAATTTAAGGGACGGGGGCGGTAATTTCTGCTGGTGCGATCGCCCCTGGTGTAGGTACTGCTTGGTTTTCCAGTAGTAGGCGCTGTTTGTTGCGAAATTCTGCGGCCGCATCGTTTAAATTTTGGCGCTGTTCGCTATTAAATTCTTCCATGCTGCGGCCACCGCCCAATTTCGATCGGTGAATTAAATCAAATATTCCCCTTCCGCTGCTGCGGCCGGAAAATGGGTCGGTATTGTCTTGAGTTTGAAAGTCTTGCAGCGGTTGGGCATTATTTAAACCGCTGGCTTGAGCGAAGCTTGCTTGAGGGGAGAACAGAACACAGGATGCGATCGCGCTTGCAGCAATCCCCATCATCAATTTGCCGGATTTGGAAGTTTTGGTGTTCATCATTTATTTATTAGTTGAACTTTCAAAAAAACAATTGTATCTAAACAATATTCTGACTTGTGACTAAATATTATATTACTTCGCTGGGGCTAAGGACAGGGCAATGCCCAGGGCGTGTCAACTTAAGCTTTTAGTCCGCCAGTCCTCTCGCTTACCCGGTAGTCCGCCAGGGAATGAATTCCCTGTCTCATAGCGAAAGTCCTCTGAAAGAGGACTGAAGAACTCATTAGTCCTATCGTTGACCCAGCAGTCCGCCAGGGAATGAATTCCCTGTCTCATAGCTAAAGTCCTCTGAAAGAGGACTGAAGAAGTCATTAGTCCTCTCGCTTACCCGGCAGTCCGCCAGGGAATGAATTCCCTGTCTCATAGCGAAAGTCCTCTGAAAGAGGACTGAAGAAGTCATTAGTCCTATCCAAGAGGACTTTGGCTTTGAGAGTCTTGTTTCAACCCCTGACGGACTATCGGTTTTACCTTAAGTTGACACGACGAAAGGCACGGCGCCGTGTCCTAGAATTGACGGTGCAGGTGAAACGATCGCCCTAAGCAAACCGGCGTCTCAGCAGCGGTTGAATGCTCAGCAGCGCCACCAAATCAAACGCCAGCAGCACTAACAGCGCTCCTCCAAAGGTGACAGTACCCCAAGGAGCCTGCATCACGACACTGGCTAGCGACCAATCGCTGTGCAGGTACAGGTAGCGGATGGGTTCGATCGCGTAACTCAGAGGATTGAGAGTCACCACAACTTGCAGCCACTCTGGCATAAATGACAGCGGCGCGAGGGCTGTGCTGGCAAATAACAGCGGCAAGTTAGTAACAAAAATTACCGCTATTAATTCTACGTGACCGGGGAGAGCGAAGGCTAAACCCAGACTCAAGCCGGTGACGCCCAAAACTAATAGTAGGACAATTAGGGCGATCGCCCCCAGTCCGGCAATTCCGGGGAATCCCGCGCCCAAAAACGCGCCCGCTGTAACGATTGTGCCGGTTTGGATAAAGCTGAGGGTGACGATAAAAATAGCCGAAGCCAGGACGATCGAAAATCTGGAAGCCAACGGCGCGACTAATAAGCGGTTGAGAAATCCGAACTCGCGATCGAACATAATCGGCAAACCAGCATTCAGCGCCCCGGCAAATGCTGTAAAAACGATTACACCGGCGCCGAGAAATTGTCCGTAATTCTGGCTTTCGCCGAACAAGCCGGCGGGTGCATTTTCAAACAGAGCTCCGAACAAAACCAACCACATCAGGGGCTGAATAATGCCTGCAACTAGCGTGGAGGGGCGGCGCTGCAATTGAATAAACAGGCGCTTGGTTAAGGCGAGTGTTTCTTGGATGAAGTCGCCCAGCAGGGAACTCGAAGTGTCAGCGGATGCTGTGGAGAGTGGCCGCTGCTGGTTGAGGTTGTTGGGGGATGTAACAGTACCGCTCATAATTGCTTGTTGTTGATTTTGATTAAATCTGAGATATTGCACCAGTTGCAATCATCCCTTTAGGGCGGGCTAGAAGCCCACCCCACAAGAAGAAAATTGACTCTTTGTGGAACAGGCATCTTGCCTGTTAAGCGAGAATGCTGCTCTTGGGTGAGTTAAATCTAACTCTCTTTACAGTAGCAAGTCTGGAGGTATTGGTGGTGTTGGGCGGGCGATCGCTTTTTGTGTGGAGTTTTGGTAAACTGAATATCATGTTATCGCACACACCAGACCTCGCCGAACAAGTTAATGATTGGGAATTTATCGAATTGTGGGGAGATCCGATTGTTTTTCCTCCTCGTATTTTGATGTTAGTGAGTGCAAAAAAGGGAGGATTTTGTATTTACGAGCCATCAGCTAACTATAAGTCTCTATTTTCAAGTTCAAGTTATGATGAGGCTCATTCATAGCTTGTGGAAGATGAGTATGATCGCTGCGATGGTCGGCTTTTAGCGGAGAAAATTGTTTGATTTTTTTAGAGGGATATCGTGCTAAAATTAAGGCGAGCAGAATTATCCAGACTTGATAATCATCGTAGATTTTAGGATATAATCCTATTGATTAAAAATTGACTTCTTCCAATATGCCAGCCAAAGACCTATATCACAATGTTGTCAAAAACGCCCTCATCAAAGACGGATGGAGAATTACCCACGATCCCTTGCGATTAAAATGGGGAATTAAAGATATGTACGTGGATTTGGGCGCAGAGCGGATTTTAAGTGCTGAGAAAGCTGGACAGAAGATAGCTGTAGAAGTCAAAAGTTTTGTGGGCGCATCAGACATGAATGACCTGGAGAATGCGCTGGGTCAATACTTAGTTTATCGTTCTGTTATAGCTAGAACTGAACCAGATAGAAAGCTCTACCTAGCTATTACAAAATCAGTTTTTAGCGAATTATTGTCGGAACCGCTTGGTCAAATTATTAGAGCCGATTATCAAGTATGTTTAATCGTTTTTGCCGAACAAAATGAGGAGATAGTACAATGGGAACCTTAGAGAATTATCGTCGCATTATCAAAAAAATTCTGACTGAATATGCTCAAATACCTTATGCTTATGGAGACATTCAGATTCAAACGGTTTTTGATAGCGATTCCGACCGTTATTTGCTAATAATATTGGGGCGCGAAAACGATATCCGAGTTCACGGATGTTTAGTTCATGTTGATATTATTGAGGGAAAAATTTGGATTCAAAGAGATGGAACTGAAGAGGGAATTGCGAATGAGTTAGTAGGGGGGGGAATCCCGAAAGAACAGATTGTTTTGGGATTTCGTTCTCCCAATATTCGGCAGTACACGGGATTTGCGGTAAATTAAATATAGAGGATAAAGCTATGTCATCAAGGGCGATCGCAACTTTGGTCAAAATCATGGAATCTCTGCCAGAAACTCTTCAAGACAAAGTGGTTGAAAATTTGCGAGAATATCTTGAAGACTTAAGGTATGAAGAGGAGTGGAATTTATCTTTTGAGAACACGCAACAATCGCTGATTGTGGCTGCACAGCGCGCCAAACAGGAAATTTCCGCAGGGAAAGCACAGCCATTAGATATTGATATAGCTTTAGAAATACCAACACTCGCCGACTATCCCAGTCGCCGAGAATTTATGCAATTGCCGCTTGAAGAGAGGCGAAGCATTCTAGCAAAACAAGCTGAGGCAATGTTGCAGCATTACCAGGAAGATAGAGAATGGCAAGAATGAGAGTATCAGTAGTCTCTTATAAAGAGCGATCGCACTTAGCTTAAGTAAGGGCGATCGCAGACTTACAACTTAGCATTCCCAGGTTACGCAGTCAGAAGGCAGTTATGGTTTAGCAGCTTTAACCACATCCTCAACCATTTTAATCGCCTCTTTGATTGCAATTTTACCGCTTTCTACGGCGCTAATTAAATCCTGAGCGTCTTTCGGGCTAATTAAATCGAGCCTGACGGGTTCTTTCAAGGAAACAATAAATTTAGTTTTATCGCTGTCTTCCAGCTTGGAGGCTCTTTCTTTGGCTTCAACATCTCTTAGCTGTTCTTTTAAGTTTTTAAGCATTTCTTCTTGTTTTCCCTCATTATAATTGCCCTCAAATATTCGTTTTACTCCTACAAGAGCAGCAGCACCTAAAGCTGCACCGCCAACAACTAATCCTACGGGAGGTGCAACGGTTATTAACCCAAATAGAAGTGGTATACCACCGAAAGCTGCCACCGCCGCACCAGCACCGGCCGCCCCCACCACACCAATGCCAATATCGGCTAAAATCCCTAATTTATCATGTGGGTTTTTTTCCAATTGCTCTATTGACTTAAGAATTTGCTCTTTGGTTGGCGTTTTATTTGCAGACATATTAGACCTCAATCTTTTTGCTAATTTGGGCAGTTAAGCAGTGATGACGTTGCGAAAAATTGTATTGAAAACGTCTATCATTAGTTGAAAAAATGCTTTGGCAATCTCAATCATGTCTTGAGCAATTCCAATAATTCCATCAGACACCTCTTTGCCTCGATCGAGTCGGTGGCCGGCTATTGCACCAATTGGGATACCCAGCGCTGTTGCCAAAGGTTCTAATAACGGGCCGACAAATGGTATCGAACTTGCCAAAATTCTTACAGCGACACCAACAGCAACCCCTATAACTAAATTGGGATGCGCTTTGACAAATTCTATAATTTTAATCAGGAGAATTTTACCGATGAATAAAACTTTGTTAGCAGCTTTTTTCGTGTATGTGGCAAGTTCATGCAGCCGCATCGAGACTTCATGTGGCAAGCCGATATCATTTAACCACACATACAAGTCGCTGCTACTCATTGCATCAGCATCGACTTGCCAGAGAGCCATTTTTAAATTAGCTTGCGGTAGGGATAATGCACTAGACATGATTTCTTTCCTATGGTAAATTAGAAAATATTTACGAACATTTCACGAGGCGAAAAGCCCCTAGACATTGCTCACAGATATAGCAACACTGCGAGCAACTTCTTTAACCGCTGGAGTAGCGGATGCAGCCACATTTTGAGCCACTTTTTTAACCGTTAGGGAGGGACGGTGCTATCTGGCATAGTTGCGCCAGTCAGATTTACATTGTTAAAATCTTTTAGGTTGCCTAAGATTGTTTTAAAGCCCGTGATTAAATTTTAATTTAATTTTTATGTATTGGAAAGTAGGAGAATGTCACAATTTGCCAGGAGTTAATAAAATTAGCTAGCCGTTAAAAGTCATATTTTGTCCTTCTTAGCCATAAAACGTCAGAAAAAGTCTGATACAATAAATAAAACCTCCTACACCTACCCAATAAATGGATGTTCAAGAACTCTTAAGGTTGGCCGATGGCTTGGTGTTCGCTAAGACCGGCAAACGATTGGACGATCTGCAACAGGCAGTAGTACGGGGAACGTGGCAAGGTAAAAGATACTCCGAAATTTCTAAAGAGGTTCATTGTACTGAACGCCATGTCAGAAATATTGCCTCAAAGTTATGGCAAACTCTTTCAGAAATATTAGATGAAGATGTAATGAAATCAAATTTGCGCTCCACAATGGAGAGGTATGAATTTTCTAAAGTTTCAAATTTTGGTGATTTTAATTTTGTACAAAACAAAGGTAACATCAACGTTTGCACAGAAACCTCACACCCTCCAAAATATCCACAACACTCACCCCCTACACAAACCTCAAATGAAGACAACACCCAACAGAAACCGCGACTCGATTTAAGAGACGCACCAGATATCAAAACCTTCTACAACTACCCCAACTCACCCCTCACCGCCCTCGAAAACTCGATCGCCCGCCAAAACTGCCGCCTCCTCACCATCACAGGCATGAGTGGCACCGGCAAAAGTGCGATCGCCCGTCACCTCATCCCCCAAATTCAAACTCAATTCGATCGCATCATCTGGCGCAGTCTCCGCACCTCCCCACCCCTCGAAACAACCCTCAAAAACCTGATTCAATTTCTATCCGATCGCACAGAAATTAACTTTTCCGCCAACATCGATGCTCAGTTGTCAATCCTAATAGAAACATTGCGAGACAATCGCTGTCTAATCATCCTCGATGACGTGCAGCAAATTCTCAGCAGCGGGCAACTTGCAGGACATTATAAACCAGGATATGAAAACTACGGAACCCTATTTAAACTCATCGGCGAAATTCCCCATAATAGCTGCTTAATTCTCAATAGTTGGGAACCACCCTCAGACATCCTCACATTCACCGACGATAATTCAGCAGTATGTTTATTACAGTTAACTGGGGTAGGTGAAGCAGCAACAGAAATTTTTAGAGAAAAAGGTTTGTTGGATGAAGAATACTGGCCAGAATTGATTAACCTTTATCAAGGTAATCCCCTGTGGTTAAAATTAGTCGCTCAAACCATTAACAACTTATTTGGCGGTAGAGTCTCTCAATATTTAAGCTATCAACCAGTATTTTTAAGCGATGAATTGACACCGATATTGCAGCAGCACTATCAGCGGTTGTCGGAAATAGAAAAACAGGCTATTTCGCAACTTAGTAATGAAATCGAACCTGTTTCCTTTACTCAATTTTTGGCAAAATGTCAAGGTTCGCAGGGCGAATTATGTAAAGCAATTCAATCTTTAGATAGACGGGGAATGATCGAAAAATTGAGCTGTGAAGCTGAAATCGTTTTCAGGATTGCACCTGTGTTAAAACAGTATGTTAAAATGGTGGCAGAATAGTCTTAAATATCTATAGTCCGGGACACGCTCCGATTAAAGAAACCGGGTTTTTTACCTAATTTACGGTATGTAACTAAGTATTTCGTAAAAAAACCCGGTTTCTGGGCCACCATGCGTAAGTCCTAATCTAGCTAAATGAGAGCAAACCACTATCGCAACTCAAACCCAACCTAAACTAATGCTCACTTTCGATCGATTCATCAAGCAACTTCCAGATGAAGACGGACGTTATGAACTGGTTAATGGAGAAATTATCAAAATATTACCAACAATCAGACTGCACGAAAATGTAGCTGATTTCCTTGAAAATACGTTCCAAGACGAGGTAAAAAGACTCCACCTGAATTACAGGGTATCTGGCCGAATTGTAGTCAGGACATTAACCCCGAATGGTAAAGAACAAGGCCGCCATCCTGATGTTACAGTAGTAGACAAAACCCTCTGGGAATCGCAGCCCTTCGCCTATTCATCCCTAACTGAACCACCACAATTAGTTGTAGAAGTTGTCTCAACAAATTGGGAAGATGATTATATCGATAAGCTAGATGAATATCAGCGGCTGGGAATTTCTGAATATTGGATTGTCGATTATTTAGCTTTGGGTAGCAGAAACTATTTGGGCAACCCGAAAGAACCGACTGTTTTTGTTTACCTGCTCGATGAAAATGGGGGTTATCAAATGACTGCTTACCGAGGAACTGAGCGAATTATATCCCGAACTTTCCCAGAATTATCACTAACAGCAGAGCAAGTATTGGATGTATGATATCAACTTCAGCTTAAATATCGGTTGATCTCTTAGTCTGCGAAGGCAGACTTTGTTTGTGTAGACGCGGTTTCAACCGCCGAAATACTTAATCCTCAAGATTGTTTTTGGGCTAACAAGCGCGATCGCACAACGCCCAGATCGGGTTGAATGCCTAACAAACGCTGATGGACGGAATCTGCTAATTGCTCGCGATAATATAGGACTAAGCCCAAAGAAACCCGGTTTCTGAGGAAAATCTGGTTTGGCGACGAGAAATCTGTGAAGAAACCGGGTTTCTAACCCCGCGCGCTGAGCTTCAGACATCTCCAAAAAACGTAGTCTTGAACAGGCAAGATGCCTGTTCCACAATAAAATTAACTCTTTGTGGAACAGGCATCTTGCCTGTTTCTGACGAACTTTTCCCTTCCCTCAAACTACGATCGCATCGCCTGTTTTTGCTCAGCCTTCAAATCGCGGTTGCTAGCAGCAGCCAACTCCGCATCCAACAGCGTCTTACCAGTCGCAGCCAAATACACATCATCCAAACTCGGCCGAGATTGAGCAATCCCAAAAGTAGGAAGTCCCGCATCTTTTAAAGCTTGCTGAATAGTCACCAGCGCATCGCTTTGCGGTGTTACTACTAAATTGAGAGAATTTCCTTGAGCCGCGTTGACAATTACTTCCTGCACAAAAGGCAAAGATTGCATCAGAGTTTTAGCTTTTTCGGCTTCTTCCATCGGCGAAAACTCCCGAATCCGCAGAGTCACCCGATCGCCCCCAACCCGATTTTTCAACTCCTCCGGCGTACCCTGTGCAATCACCGTACCCTTGTCAATAATCGCCACGCGATCGGCCAAAGCGTCAACTTCTTCGAGATAGTGACTCGTAATCAAAACCGTCGTACCTTCCTCCCGCAAGCGCCGCAGGAAATCCCACACAACCACCCGGCTTTCAATATCGAGCCCGACAGTCGGTTCGTCTAACACCAAAACATCCGGCTGGTGAAGCAACCCAGCAGCTAAGTCGAGGCGTTTGCGGATACCGCCGGAATAAGTACCCGTCTTTTTATTTTCCCACTCCTCCAAACCGAGGAGTTTCACCATTTCGTCAATCCGCCCTTTAATCGTATTGCGCGGCAAATGGTAAAGCGCTGCTTGCAGTTGCAGGAGTTCCCGCCCCGTCAGCACCTTATCGAGAGCAACTTCTTGGGCGACATAGCCTAGTCTTTGTCTAGCAATTCTCGGCTGGCTGACAGCAGAAATGCCAGACACTTCAATGCGTCCGCTATCGGGCGCACTCAAAGTACAAAGTACCCGCAGGGTTGTGGTTTTGCCTGCACCGTTGGGGCCTAGCAAACCAAATATTTCCCCCGGTTCTACCTTGAAGGAAACATCTTTAACGGCTTCTACAGTGCCGTAGCGTTTCTGAAGATTTTCAATTAAAACGGCGGGAGCCATATATTTTGGGGATGAACTGGTTGTTAATATTTTGACACTTCTGAGCTCAAATTGCCGGAATGGTCGATCGACCTATACGACTCGGTGTGCTTGTAACGATCGCACACTCCTCCTCAACCGGAAACAGCTTATAGTTTTGATTTTTAATACCCGTTTATAAAATATTAACTTTATAGCGGTTCTCAACCCTGATATTCATCAGTTTTCCCACTATTTAATCTCCCATCTCAAATCATGTCCGGTCAATTAACCATGATTCCTGTAGGGGCCCGTGAGCCAAGATATTGAATAGAAACGGGAAAATCTGTAAACCCGCCCTGGCCTTTAATCGCGGTCAATCGATCGGACATGATATCAAATCCAAAAAATTATGAGTTTTGAGTTAATTATAACTTCTCAGTTAGTAACTCAAAACTCACAAGTTTTCAACAAGTAGAGATGCACCCGAAACCTGTTATTTTATAATTATCTCTACCTATAGGCTGATGTGTAGCGAGATTTTGATAATTAACACACTGGTCACACACATCACACTTTCGAGCCAACTATTAAACACAAAAAACTTCCCTAATTGGCAAGTTCTACTTGTAACGAGTTCCCAAAAAATGTAACTGTAGGCCCGTGTTCTCAACCCCGATAGTTATCAGTAATTACCAACTCTTTAATCGAAAATCGAAAATCGAAAATCGAAAATGGTATTAACTCCCCTAAAGGGAGTGGCTGCCACCTCTTTAATCGACAATTTTTACCCAACCGCGGCGAACGTTGTACAGCAGTCGGTTGATGATGGCATACTCATCTTCATTCAGTGTTCTTTCTAAGAGTGCCGATCTGAGCTGTCTCCGGTCGTGGCGAGTCACGACGCTGGAGAACATGACCTGACCAAATAACTCTTCGAGTGTCATTTGGGATACTGACATGATAAACCTCCTAGTTGATTGAGACAGATAAAATTTTAACAGGCTTGTTGTATTTGTATTATGCACTCTGGGAGCGACTTCACAGGCGATCGAAAACATTGACACGGTGTGATTTTTGGGCTAAAAATCTGTGACCGAGACTTTGATCGGCAGTGACTTGGATCTCTTAAATTTGTGATGCTTGTCACTAAAGTCAGAAGTCCGAGCGAAGAAGTCAGAAGTCAGAGGGAAAAAGACCATCAAGCGCGATCGCCCTCAAAAACTCTCCATCTCGTCCTGACGGCTTCTCAACCTCATTTTCCCCTATGCCAATTTTCCAGCTAATTGAGGCATCGGTCAATAGTCGCCACAACCGACTCAGCCAAATCTTTCAGCGCGTAACCCCCCTCCAAACCAAAGGCGATGCGACGGGTGAGTTGCAGACAGTATCCGGTGAAAGTACCGAAATCTGACGGCATCAGAGTCATGCTCGCCAGCGGATCGGACGCAGTAGCGTCATAACCAGCGCTGACAATCAACAAATCCGGTTCAAATTTGGACAAAAAAGGCACGACAAGAGATTCAAAGGCGCTCAGGTATTCAGCTATGCCACTGCCGGGATACAGGGGAATGTTCAGCACGTTGTCGTAGGCCCCGCACTCCTCGGCATCTCCCGTTCCCGGATAGCACGGAGATTGGTGCAGGGAACAGTAGGCAATTTGCCGGCAGTTTTCCACCAAAGATTGAGTGCCGTTGCCGTGGTGCACGTCCCAGTCGAGGACGGCGACGCGCTTGATTCCCGGCTGTTCCAGGGCGTAGTGAGCGGCGATCGCAGCATTGGAAAACAAGCAAAAACCCATCGCGCGGGCTTTTTCGGCGTGGTGTCCCGGCGGCCTGGCCAGCACAAAAGCCGGTTCCCCCGCAGCCACCACTCGATCGACCCCATCGAGCCAAGCACTCGCCGCTAGCAGCGCTACATCGTAACTTTCAGCAGAAATCGGCGTATCACCGTCGAGGTAGCCGCCTCCCCGATGAGCCAAATGTTCGATTTCTTTGATGTATCTTTGCGAGTGAACTTTTTTGATAGCCGAGAACAGTTGTTGTTCGCGCTGCGCCACTGGGGTGGGCAGTTGCCATTCAATTTGATCCGCCCAAGGAGCAGCTTTCAGAGCGTTGACGATCGCCGTTAAACGTTCTGGTCGCTCTGGGTGAAGCATTCCAGTCTTGTGCAGCAAGAAATCTTCGGAGTAGATGACGGGTAGCATCGGCTGATTTTAGATTTTAGATTTTAGATTTTAGATTTTTAGTTGGCTTTAAGAATGCCTTCGGTTTTGTGAAATTAAAATTTCGATCGAGTAACCATTTTAATTTCTTATATGGTCGTCAAAAAAACTCACGAAAGCATGAAAAGCGACCGCCTAAAAAAAACTTTCTAGCTTTTGCCAACTGCTGACAAAATCACCAACTGACAAATTATCAATTGTGCTTGTTTCGTCCCTTAAATTTTCTGGCAACTTTCCCATAAATTCCAAGGCAAATTGTGATATAATTTCAGGAGTAATTTGCAATATTTGGCAGCTCTACTGAATCCAAACCGATTTTATCGCATTTTTGAGATTTATAGCGGTCAAATTTAAATTTTTAACGGAGTTTTTCAACCTATGAGCACCTCTGAGTCGCGGATAATCCCGACGGATCTGGGTAATGAGATGTCCCGATCGTACTTGGAATACGCCATGAGCGTAATTGTCGGTCGGGCGCTACCAGATGCCAGGGACGGTCTCAAGCCCGTTCACCGACGCATTCTCTACGCCATGAACGAATTGGGCTTGACTCCCGATCGACCTTTCCGCAAATGCGCCCGCGTCGTGGGGGAGGTGCTGGGCAAGTATCACCCGCACGGAGATACAGCGGTTTACGACGCCCTGGTGCGGATGGCTCAGGATTTCTCCATGCGGGAACGCCTGATCAACGGCCACGGCAACTTCGGCTCCGTTGACAACGACCCGCCCGCTGCAATGCGTTACACCGAGTGTCGCCTGACAGCTCTCACTAGCGACTCCATGCTGCGCGACATCGACTCGGAAACAGTTGATTTCGGCGACAACTTCGACGGTTCCCAGCAAGAACCCCTCGTACTCCCGGCACGCATCCCCCAAATTTTGCTCAACGGTTCCTCCGGGATTGCTGTGGGGATGGCCACCAACATTCCGCCGCACAATTTAGGCGAAATAATTGACGGTTTAGTAGCACTAATCCACAACCCAGGAATTACTGACCTGGAATTGATGCAGTACATCCCCGGCCCGGACTTTCCCACCGGAGGGCAAATTCTCGGCAGAGGCGGCATTCGCGATGCTTACACCACCGGGCGCGGTTCGATTACAATGCGCGGAGTCGCCGGCATTGAAACCATCGAACATCCCGGCCGCCCCGACAAAGAAGCAATTATTATCACCGAATTGCCTTACCAAACAAACAAGGCAGCCCTAATTGAGAAAATTGCCGAACTTGTCAACGACAAAAGATTAGATGGAATTTCCGACATTCGCGACGAAAGCGATAGAGACGGAATGCGGATCGTGATCGAACTCAAGCGCGACGCCTATCCCCGCGTCGTCCTCAACAACCTCTATAAACAAACACCCCTCCAAGCCAACTTTGGAGCCAATATGTTAGCGCTAGTAAATGGGGAACCCCAACTACTTACGCTCTCCCAATTCCTCAATGTCTTCCTAGATTTCCGCATTGAGACAATTACTCGCCGGACTCAATATGAGCTCCGCAAAGCAGAAGAACGCGACCACCTTCTGCAAGGCTTATTAATTGCCCTAGACAACTTAGATGCAATTATTCACCTAATTCGCGCCGCTGCCGACTCCGCAGCAGCCAAACAGGAATTGATGGATAATTACGGTCTTTCGGAACAGCAATCCGATGCAATTCTGCAAATGCAGCTCCGGCGTTTGACAGCATTAGAAGCGCAAAAAATTCAGCAAGAACACGAAGAATTGCGAGCAAAAATCTCCGATTTGGAAGATATCTTAGCGCGGCGGGAACGCATCTTAGAAATCGCCGAATTTGAAGCAGTCGAAATCCAAACCAAAATCGCTACTCCTAGGCGCAGCGTCATCGAACACGCCGAAGGAGAAATCGATGAAAGAGATTTAATTGCCAACGAACAAGCAATTATTCTGATCACAGAGCAAGGCTACATCAAGCGGATGCCTGTCAGCACTTTCGAGGCCCAAAGTCGCGCTACTCGCGGCAAAGCAGGCGCGAAAATGAAAGAAGACGATGGAGTAGAACATTTCCTTTCCTGCTGCGATCACGATAGCGTTTTGTTCTTCAGCGACAGGGGCGTAGTTTACTCTGTCAAAGCTTATCAAATCCCCGTCTGTTCCCGGACAGCCCGCGGCACTCCCGTAGTGCAACTGCTGCCGATTCCTATAGAAGAAAAAATCACTTCTATGGTGTCAGTCACAGAATTCACCAGCGAAGAATACTTGGTCATGCTGACTCGCGGCGGCTACATTAAGAAAACCGCACTTTCCGCTTTTGGCAACATCCGCACTAATGGATTAATCGCCATTTCTCTAGAAGAAGGCGACCAATTGCGCTGGGTACGGAGAGCAAAAGTTGGCGATAGCATCATCATCGGTACGCGCCAAGGCATGGCAATTCATTTCCGCACCAATCACGAACAGTTGCGCCCAGTCGGCCGCGCCACACGGGGTGTAAAATCAATGAAATTGCGATCGGGCGATGAGTTGATCAGCATGGACATTTTGCCGAGTTCAATTGTTGCCGAAATTGCTGACTTGGAAACTGAAGACTCGGAATTTGAGGGAGCTAATATTGCTCAATTAGAAACGGACGAAGCGGAATTTGAAGGGGCAGAAAGTGCTGAATTGGAAACGGAAGATGAAGAATTAGAATTGCAAGCCGAGGAAATTGAAGGCGAAGATGTCGAAGAAATTTCGACAGTTAGCAGCGAAGTTCCTTCGGTGTTGGTAATCACCACCAACGGCTACGGGAAGCGGGTTCCTGTTTCTCAATTCCGCCTACAAAGACGGGCTGGCAAGGGATTGACGGCTACTAAATTCAAATCTAAAAAGGGTAAGGATCAGGTAGCTGCGCTGCGAATTGTCAACGAAGATGACGAATTGATGATCATTACCAACCGAGGTATTATTATCCGTCAGGCTGTGAGTGCAATTTCTACTCAATCGCGCACAGCAACGGGTGTGCGGGTGCAGCGGTTAGATGAGGATGATTCGATCGTAGCTGTGGCTTTAGTGCCGCCTGCTGGTGAAGAATCGGCAGAAGAATCGGAATCTGAGGAAGTGGCAGAATAGTCCTAGGTTAATAGTTTGTAAGGTGCGCGCTGCGTACCTTACTGCTGAATGGTAAAAATGCGATCGTCCCTACTCAGAAGTTTTCCCTCAAAAGTCAAAGATTTTTTCCGGTGAGGTAATAATGAGTCAACTCCAAACCAAACTACTAACTGATACCTGGGTTACAGCGACTTGGGATGAATATATAGAAATTATTAAACAGCCGGAGTACGATCGAGCAAAATGCTACTACTACAACGGACAGTTGAGGATTGAAATGGCAGCAGTCGGGGCCGATCATGCGGATGACAACGGAATTATCGTCATCTTAATCAATTTATTTGGCATTGCTAAAGGTATAAAAATGAGACTGCTGGTCAACTGTAGCTACGCCAAAACAGGTGTCAGAGGCGCTCAACCTGATGCTTCTTACTACATCGGAGACCGGGTACAAACGGCACCTCGCGGCAGTTCTGTAGTGAATTTAGATAGCCTAGTTTCCCCAGATTTAGCAATTGAAATTGCCGACAGTTCTCTCGTTGACGATTTGGGGACAAAAAGAATGATTTATGAAGAATTAGGAGTGTCGGAATATTGGGTAGTAGACGTACAAAAAGCGCAAGTTATTGCTTTCAAAATAATTGCTAACCGGGGAAGCGAACGTCTGACGGAATCTCAAGTTTTGCCGGGGCTAAAAGTTGCTTTATTAGAGGAAGGTTTGCGCCGCAGTCGCCAGACGGACAATACAGAAGTAGGCAACTGGTTTTTAGAGGAAGTTCGCGGGAATCCTCAATAGTGCGATCGACTGCATTCTTTTTTTTTACTGGAGGCTAGAAACCCGGTTTCTAGGAGTTTTGTGAACAGAAACGAGAAATATAGGAAGAAACCGGGTTTCTGAGGTTTGCGTGTTTCCAGGACAGGGCAATGCCGTGTCCGGCGCTTGAATCGTTGACAATCGATCCGATAATTGCCATAGCATAATAGAATCAAAAAGTTAATAGCAAAAGTCTGTAAAAATGCCTTATTTAACAGCAGCAAACGACATCAAAGCAATCATAGCTAAATTTGCCCAAGCTAAAATCCTGTGGGTTGACACAGAAATAGCAGACTATAAATCCAACCCCAGATTATCTCTGATTCAGGTGTTAGCTGACTCCACAGATTCCACGGGAGAGGCGACTTTTCTACTCGATGTCTTGGATAAACCTGAATTGGCCAAAGATTTCATCAACCAAATCATGGTAAATCCAGATATTGAAAAAGTCTTGCACAACGCCAGCTATGACATCCGATTTCTAGGCAATGACGACGCTCAAAATGTCACTTGCACATTAAAAATGGCGAGCAAGATTCCCACTTACATTCTGCCCTTACCTAATCGACAACTCAAAACTTTAATAGAAACACTTTGCGGCATTGCTTATGTAGATAAAACAGAACAAAGTGGCGATTGGGCAAAGCGTCCCCTCACCCAAAAGCAGCTAGAATATGCCAAGATGGACGCGGTTTATTTAGCTGGAGTGCATCGCCGCCTGCTAGAAATCCTTGCCCAATGTTACCCCGAACCCGCAACGGAAAACTTGACAGCCTTGGGCGAAAAATATCAGAAAATAGAATCTCGGTGGAAGCCGCTAGATTCAGAAATCGCTGAAGTGAAAGAACGCATTAAAGCAGGGATGCTGGCCCAAAAGCTCAAAGACAGTTCTTATTTTGAGCTTTCCAGTTCGATAACGATGAAAGTTGATTTTATGACGCTGGCCAGACTGACGCAAACTGAGGGAATTGAGTTAAATTTTCCCGTGACGCTGACGAAAGAAATTCAAAAACAGTTAGGCCAACTCATCGCTCATCCATCTTTGGAAGTTGAGGATATTGCTAGTTGGCGGTTAAATTCTAATGTACAGCAACGGCGGAAATATACTAAAAAAATTGCGCCGGAACCGGAGAGTGAGGATTTAACAGTGCTGGGGAAAAGGTATCAAGAAATTTTGCCTGAATGGAAGTTGTTGGATTCTGAAGTTGAGCATCTGAAAGAGCGCATTAAAAAAGCAATGTTGGTGCAAAATAAGGAAAATACTCCCCATTTTAAGTTATCCAGTTCCTCGATTTTGAAGGTAGATTTTGCTAGCTTGGCAAAACTTGCGCTATCTGTGGGAGTTGAGTTAGATTTTATGGTGACGCTGACTCAATACATCCAAAAGCGGTTAGGGGATGCGATTAACAAAATTGATGTGCAAATTGAGTATATTACGAGTTGGCGGATGACGGCTAAGACTGTGGAAGATGAAGATGAGGAAATTCCGTTTT
Organism: Microcoleus sp. T2B6; assembly: GCF_036700475.1. NCBI lineage: Bacteria > Bacillati > Cyanobacteriota > Cyanophyceae > Oscillatoriales > Microcoleaceae > Microcoleus > Microcoleus sp. T2B6. Next base: position 25,798 of record NZ_JAUBOZ010000006.1, read on the forward strand.
AAATAGAGGGCGGGTACGGGGATACCGCCCTTACAGTATAAACGAATCGCGTTTCATTTTTGCTGGGTGTACCGCGACTAAGCTTGTTCTTCCAAATACTCTGCAACTGCTTGCAAATCTTCCAATCCTCGGTTCAAGCTGTTAAGCATAACTTCCCCAGTTTCAGTATCAAAGTTGAGTTTAGGATTTTGCAAAGCTAACTCTTGAATTGCTTCTAGCCATAGTGCAAGCGGTACATGACGAACAGCTTCCCGTAACCCCATATTTGCCAATACTGCAAGATAAAAACCTGTCAAGTCTTGCCCTCCATAGCCATAGAAACCATGCCGCAGTTCTAGCTTTTGGGGGGTGTAGGCTGCATATTGATCGAAAGTGATCGGTGTGCGATCGAGTTTTGGTTGTGGGAGTGGTGGTGTATCCATATTTTTTGACCTGATTTGTTACTATCGACTACGCCTTTGCAGTTCATTTCAATCAGCCCTATTTAACCAAGGTGGGCAAAGGCCCACCCTACTTTCTACTTCCCTACCGTGAAATACTCATTCTTAGCATACACGCTAATAATGCAATCTCCCACTTCAAAAAACATCCCCTCTTGCTCATCTTTAGAAAATTGCAAGTTGCCGTATTTAGAATTAATTTCCTCAGCAGTAGCAGCTTTTGCCTCCATTTCATCCGGGATAAGTCCGGTAGAACCGATATAGAAAACCAGCGGTGAAACTTTTTCCCTGTACACTTTTTCAGCATAAGCTTCCAGTCGCTCATTCGCATTAGCTAAAGCAGCGACAAACTCGTCTCGCTTGACATCTTCTCCCTGCCATTTCGCTTGCAAAAGCCGCAGCAAACTATCTGCACCCACTTTGGCTAAAGTAGCGCTAACAATTCCGTTATCCTCCAACCCCAAAAACTCATCGAAAATCAGTTTCATCAAGTCGTCAACTTTGGTGATTTTTGTTCGGGATGACAGGGTTTTGTGTGCGAAGACAACAGGCTCATCTAACGTGATGTCAAATGTCGGTTTTGCTAGCTTTTCGCCCGTGTTTTTGTGGTAAACTTCATAAAGGCGATCGAGAAATTTGTTGGCAGAGTGCAATTTGCCGAAGTTGAGGATGTTTTTGCTGCCGATGTCGATTTTGTAGCTGACTCGCGAATCTACTGAACCGTTGGCGATCGCACTTTTTAATTCCGTGTATTCCGTCGTCGTCGGAAAGTTGATGTAAAGGCTTTTTGAGAGATAATGCTGTTTCAATTCTTCCAATTGTTCCGCAGTGTAAGCCTCAGATTCCTCCTTCAAATGAGCCGAGAGAATGCTAGAGAGAATTTTGATTTGTGCGAGTTCCTCAAACACTCCGTCAAGGCTGCCGTAACGCCCGTCAAAAGGCACCAGCGGCAAAGTCTCTAACTTTATATCGTACTCTGAACGGAAGTCAAATTCTTGCACAGGCGAACCGTCTTTTTCAAGGACACCGCATTTTTTGAGCAAATTAAACACTGATTTGCTGCTGATTTTGGTTCGCAGCGACTTGATATTAACTTCGCCGTCGCTGACAATAGTATAATTGTTGAAAGTATTGAGGTCTGTAACTAGAATTCCCGCCACTTCTGCGATTAAAGTTTCATCCTCAACTTTTACCAGCTTAGCTTTTCGGGTAATCAGCATATTGATGGTAGCGGTATTTTGATTGATCGCAAATGAACCCATTTGCACGTATTCGCCACCGTCCAAGAATTCAGTTTTCAGCCAAGGCTTGACAAGGTTGCCGTTTTCGTCTCGCTTTCCCTCAATTCGCTTCAAACCTTTTCGCTGATAATTTTCTTGCAAGTGTTTCAAGTTGATGATGATGCTGTTGCTGTTTTCCTCCAATATCTTGATTAACTCCAGCAGGGAAATTTTCTCGCTGACTTTTACCCGATCGCCAATTTCATGATTTTTCAACACATCAGGCGCAAAAACAGCCTGTTCCAAATCTTCCGTAAACTCCGCTATTTGGGCATTTGTCAAAGCTTTAGCGTGTTTTTCCGTCAAAGTAGCGTCGAAGGTGCTCGCCAGCGCATACTTAGCCGTATTTAAATTGCCGTCAGCGAGGTTAACTTTCGCAAAAGCAAACACCGACTCATCAGTTTGAGCAACGGGAACATCTAGTTTGTCATACTCATCTTTGGCGACTTTCTGATATTTGTAAAAAAGTCCCCGATCGTCTGCTTTCAGCCCGCAAATTTTCAGCGTGCTCGATGAACCGTTGATTTTCTTGCCGCTTTTGGAAACAAAAACTTGATAATCATATTCCTTAATTAACGGTTCTTCCAGCGGAGGTGCAACCGAACTGCCTAACAGTTTTGTGCTGTCGTAAAGAGCATCATAAACCATTTTGACTTCGCCAGCGCGGATGCAATTTCCCGATAATGTGTTGGCGATTTTGGAGAGAAGTTTGAAGTCAGCAGAAGCATAGGATATCGTGTTTGCAAACACATCCATGTCTTTGAGTTCTTCGCAAATTTCCCCTAGTTTTGCAGATTCCGAATTGGGACTGGGGTCATTTGCATAGCCGTCTGTGTGCAAATTGATCGCTGTCATTTCTCCCGCTTTAACCAGAGATTTAGCGAGTTGCATCGACTGCGATATGCAGGTACTGCCAGCCGTGTGGATTTTTTGAATTTCTTTGATGTATGGAGAGTCAAACTTCAGCACTTCTTGAATGGGAATTCGCTGGAAGTGACAAATTACGTCCCGATTGCTAGCGTAGGAAATTAGGCTGACAATTAGCTGGTAATTGTTGTATTCGTCTAATGTCAAAAGCTTGATTAAGGTTTCTTTCAGCGGTTCTAAGTCATAATACATTGAGCCGGAACGGTCGATGATGATGATGCTGTGAGCCACGGATTTTTCAGGGAGATCACCGGGCTTTCTTTCTAAATTTATGCGATCGACTAGATAGAATGCCTTGGCGTTTCCGGCAAAATTGTAGAGAGTAAACTTGGTGCGAGTATTGGAGGCTGCTTGGCTGCTGGAACGTTTGACTTGAGATGATTGTTTTGCTTGCCGTGCCATAGTTTTCACCTATGTTGACTTATTCCTCAACTTAATCATGACACGCGCTTCTGTGGATGTCAAGGCCTGTGTGGAAAATTATTTGCGAGGCTGAATAATCATTAATATTTAGCCCTGCGATGCCGGGGAAAACTGCGGCGATAGGGTAAATGTGGGCTTTTTTGGCAAAAGTAGTGGATCTGCGTAATACCAATTTAATGTGAAGTTGCACATATCTCGATCCCCCTAAATCCCCCTGATTGTTGGGGAGTAGGGGTTGACTTTGATCGGAATCTTGTCCCCCCTTAGTAGGGGCGGTGCGACCCCTACTCCCCGTGCCCGCCCTTGGCTAGGGGTGATCGGATTCTACGGAGCCTCATAAAAAATTGGTATATGTCGTTTAGTAAAGATTTAGCCAATCATGCTTTATTTAGAAAATCCGCTGCTCAAACTTTATCTAAATCTGATCGGATGGGTGGCGTTCGGATTCATTCTCGGCCGCCTGCTACCAAGAAGCTATTCTACATATTTAGCCAAGTTTCTTTTCTTCTTTGGCACGCCATTGAGCATTGTTGCTTTTATCCGCAGCGCCAATTTGTCGGGCGCTATTTGGATGGCGCCGCTGATAGCTTGGGCGGCAATTCTAGCAGGTGGAGGACTCGCTGGGATTTTGATAAATTTCGGTGTCGGCGAGGAACGTTTCAAGAGTCTTAATCCGATCGCCCAAAATAGCCCGGAACACACCAGCGCTTGGAGTTTGCCCACTCAAGGCAGCTTCTTATTGGCAACGATGGTGGGTAATACGGGTTTTTTAGGCTTTCCCGTCACCTTGTCCTTATTAGGTTCCGAACACTTTGCCTGGGCGTTGTTTTACGACTTGCTAGGCACTGGCATGGGAATCAATATACTGGGAGTTGCTATTGCTTCTCACTGCGGCAAAAGCGATCGTCCTCAGAGTTGGTTAGGTCCGGTGCGGGCAATTTTTCTGAATCCGGCACTGTGGGCTTTTGGTTTAGGATTTGTCTCGCGCAGCTTGCCGCTTTCGGCACAAATTGCAGAATTGTTAACAACAGGTGCTTGGAGTGTAATTACTTTAGCTTTAATTACGATCGGGATGCAGTTGAGCAAGTTGAATTCCTTGCACAACCTCAAACAAGTTTTGGCTTGTCTCGTGATTAAAATGCTGTTAGTTCCCTTGGTAATTGGCACGGGATTAACGTTTTTGGGGATCGCGGGCGCGCCGCGACTTGTGCTAGTGCTGCAAATGGCGATGCCTCCTGCTTTTGGTACTACATTGTTGGCAGAAGCTTTCAATCTCGATCGCGAATTAGCCGTAACTGCGATCGGTCTCGGCTGCGTTAGTTTATTATTCACTATTCCCCTATGGATGAGGCTATTTAATTTTTAATAAAAATAGGAATTGCTCAGCTTGAAAAGTTTCTTACTTCAGTGATCCCCATCACGAACATTGAACGATATATAGCGTTTCTCAGTAACATGAGGTGTTCTCCGATCTAGGGCATAGGGCATAGGGCATAGGGCATAGGGCAGACCTCACCAAGATTGAGAACTGCTATATCTCATATTGATTTAAAATAACAATCACGGGAGTTGGAAACTGTATGGGCTTCTGCTAATGTGGAAATAGCCCGTGGAGGACGGGAAGAATATAAGTATGGCAAGTATAAATTTTAGATTGACAGGTTATCACATTCTCGATCGCATTTACTCAGGAACTCGCACCATAGTTTATCGAGCTTTTCGCACTAACGATAAACAGCCCGTCGCCATCAAAGTCCTGCAGAACGAGTATCCCAGCTTCAGCGAACTGGTGCAATTTCGCAATCAGTACACGATCGCCAAAAACCTCAGCTTGCCCGGAATCATCGAAACCTACAGCTTGGAAACCTACCAAAACAGCTATGCGTTGGTAATGGAAGACTTTGGGGGAATTTCTCTGAAGGAATGGACGGAAAAAGGGGAAACTCGGCCGTCTCTGATGGAGTTTTTGCAAGTGGCGATCGACCTGAGCAATATATTAGATATACTCTACCGCCACCGGATAATTCACAAAGACATTAAACCCGCCAATATTTTAATTAATCCCCAAACAAAACAAGTCAAACTCATTGACTTTAGTATTGCATCTTTGCTACCAAGGGAAACTCAAACCCTGATGAATCCTAACCTGCTGGAAGGGACACTCGGCTATTTGTCTCCCGAACAAACGGGAAGGATGAATCGCGGCATTGACTACCGGAGTGACTTTTACTCTTTGGGCGTGACTTTTTACGAATTGCTGGCGGGACGATTGCCGTTTCAATCCAACGATGTGATGGAATTAGTACACTGTCATATTGCCAAGCAACCACCATCATTGCATGAAATTAATCCTGAAATCCCGCCGGTACTTTCGGAGATTGTCAGCAAATTAATGGGAAAAAATGCCGAAGACCGCTATCAGAGTGCGTTGGGGCTGAAATTCGATTTAGAATGTTGTTTGGAGCAACTTGAAGAAAACGGTAGGATAAAGAGTTTTGCGATCGCCCAGAGGGATGTGGGCGATCGATTCATTATACCAGAAAAACTCTATGGTCGCGAAACTGAAGTAGAAACCCTACTCGAAGCCTTCGATCGCGTCAGTAGTGGCACAACTGAAATGATGCTAATAGCTGGTTTTTCTGGGATTGGAAAAACGGCAGTTGTGAATGAAGTTCAAAAACCAATTGTCCGCCAGCGTGGCTATTTTATCAAAGGCAAATTCGACCAATTTAACCGCAACATTCCTTTCTCAGCTTTTGTGCAAGCATTTCGAGACTTAATGAAACAATTGTTGAGCGAAAGTGACGAGCAGTTGAAAAAATGGCAAACTCAAATATTGCAAGCACTAGGCGAGAACGGACAAGTCATTATTGAAGTAATTCCCGAACTCGAAAGAATTATTGGGAAACAACCACCCGCACTGGAATTATCAGGAACTGCGGCACAAAATCGGTTTAATTTGCTATTCCAAAACTTTATTAAGGTGTTCACAAAACCCAAACATCCCCTAGTGATGTTTTTGGATGACTTGCAGTGGGCAGATACCGCCTCGCTGCGGTTAATGGAAATGCTGGTGGCCGATGCGACAATCGGCTATTTATTAGTAATTGGTGCCTACCGAGATAATGAAGTATTTGCAGCACATCCGTTGATGCTGACACTGGATGCAGCGGTCAAAGGTGGGGCAACGGTGAATACTATTACCCTGGAACCGTTGAGTTCAACAAGTCTAAATCATTTGGTTGCTGATACGCTCAATTGCGATCCATCTTGGGCAAGACCGTTGGCTGATTTGGCGGCACAAAAAACCCAAGGAAATCCCTTTTTTGCAACGCAGTTTCTCAAAGCACTGCATCAGGATGGGCTGATTGAGTTTGACCGGGTTGCTGGTTATTGGCAGTGCGATATTGTGCGAGTTCGGGAGGCAGCGCTGACGGATGATGTGGTTGAGTTTATGGCGTTGCAGTTGCAAAAATTGCCGCCAGCGACTCAGAATGTGTTGAAGTTGGCTGCTTGTGTTGGGAATCAGTTTGATTTGGGTACTTTAGCAGTTGTTTCCGAGCAACAGGAAACGGAAACGGCGGCGGATTTGTGGAAGGCTTTGCAAGAGGGGTTAATCCTGCCTGAAAGTGAAATCTATAAGTTTTATATTGGTCGAGAAAGACGGGAGGAGACCGATAATTCGGAGGTGGTGAATTACAAGTTTTTGCACGATCGCGTTCAGCAAGCTGCCTATTCCTTAATTCCCGAACAAGAGCGATCGCGCGTTCACTATCAGATTGGACAATTGCTGATCCAGCAAATTTCACCCGCAGCTATAGAAGAGCAAATTTTTTCAGTTGTCAATCAGTTGAATTATGGTATTGCGCTGATTGAAAACCAAACACAACGTGATGATTTGGCACAACTCAACCTCATGGCTTGCCGCAAAGCCAGAGCCGCTACTGCTTATCAAGCTGCTCGCGAGTATGCTGCGATCGGGCTAAATTTGCTTGGAGAGAGCGCTTGGCAACGACAGTACGAGATGACCTTGAACTTGCACGAAATAGCCGCCGAAGTGGCTTCACTCTGTGGCGAATTTGACCAGATGAATCAGTGGATTGACACTGTGATTCATCATACCAGAACTCCCCTAGAGCGAGTGAGCGTTTACATCGTCAAAATTCAGGCTTTATCGTCCCAGAACAAGTTTTTAGAAGGAATTGCTATCGGTTTGTTGAGTCTCAAAGAATTAGGAGTAGAATTGCCCGATAGCCCTACATCAGAAGATATTCAGCAAGCAGTGCAGGAAATTAATAGCTCGATCGGCGATCGACCTATTGAAGAGTTATTCGATCTGCCAGCGATGGTGGATGCCCAAAAGCGGGCCGCGATGCAAGTGGCGGCAACTATGGCGACAGCTTGTTATCTGGGTGGTTCGTCTTTGTTTGCGCTGGTGACTGCCTTACAGGTAAATTTATCTATCCAATATGGCAACAGTCGTACTTCAGCTTATAGCTATAGTTGTTATGGGATGATTCTCAACAACTTTCTACAAGATGTGACGGTAGCCGATCAATTTGGCCGATTAGCTTATCGTCTTGCCAGTGGCGCGGATGCCAAAAATATTCGCTCTGCAACTTTTGCTGCACTCGGACTCTGTTTGCACCATCGTAAATCGCATTTGCGGGAAACCCTCCCCATTCTTCAGGCAGGCTATCAAGCCGGATTAGAAACAGGCAATCTAGAGTTTGTCGGGTATGATTTGTATACTTTTTGTCTAAATGCCTACTGCTGCGGTCAACCTTTGGCAGAACTTGAGCCCCAAATTCGGGCATACCGCCAGCAATTACTCGACCTCAACCAACTAACGACGGCAAATTATTGTTCGGTTTTTTGGGAAACAACGCTGTTTTTATTGGGTAATCCAAACAACTTGGAGATTTCCTTTGAACAGGAAGGCTATGACGAGAAGCTGATTTCTCAGTCGCTTGCCTCTAACGATTTTTACCGACTCTGCATCTTCTATCTGTACAGGGCGACGTTGAGATTCCTGCTGGGAGACATTGCTCGGGCCGACTTAGATGTCGATCGAGCAAGACAGTATATAGCGGGAAGCGTAGGAAGTATTTCCGAAGCTGGTTTATATTTCTATGACTCACTCATAGCCCTTGCCACTCCTGAGTCCGAGACGGAGTTAGAAACAGGGCTGTTTCCTTCTCACCAAAAACATGAATTTTGTAGGGGTAGTGCCCCCGTGCCTACCCCCGACCTAGACGATTCGATCGGCAGGTCAGACCAAGAGGGCCGGCACGGGGGCACGGCCCCTACGGATAATGAAACAGCCCTGGAGTTAGAAACGCAGCGGCAACGAGTTCAGGAAAATCAAACTTCGTTGCAGCATTGGGCAGAACACGCCCCCATGAATTATTTGCATAAGTGGCAGTTGGTAGAAGCCGAGAAATACCGAATTGCCACACAGAGGGCAGAAGCTATTGAAATGTACGATCGCGCCATTTCTGGAGCGAAAGAAAACCAATACATCCAAGAACAAGCCCTCGCTAACGAACTAGCAGCTAAATTCTACCTCGACTGGGGCAAAGAAAAAGTGGCGCAAGCTTATATGCAAGAAGCCTACTACTGTTATGCTCGCTGGGGTGCGAAAGCCAAAATCGATGACTTAGAAAAACGCTATCCCCAACTTCTTGCTCCCATATTGCAGGGAAGAGAAAATCGTTTGGGAATCAGCGAAACTCGCCTCCACCCAACCAATAAATCGTCAGTTTTACATCAAACCTGGCACACAACTCTATCTAGCAGCAGCAGTATTTACGAAGCCCTCGATTTCGCGACTATTCTCAAAGCCTCCCAAACTCTATCGAGTGAAATTCAATTAGAAAAATTACTGGCTGCACTGATGTGTGTGGTGATGGAAAATGCCGGGGCCAAAAAAGCAGTTCTCCTGTTGCTTAAGGACGGGAATCTGGCCATCGAAGCTGTCGCCTCCTTCCATCAAGATGTCATCTCCATATCTGTACCGCTGTCAGGCAGCGACGAGGTTCCTGCTGCTGTGGTCAACTATGTTAAGCGGACTTGCAAAACAGTGGTTTTGGATAATGCAGCAGTACAAAACGATTTTATTGCCGAGCCGTATTTGATGCAGAAAAAGCCCAAAAGTGTGCTATGCGCGCCAATTTTAAATCAGGGTAAATTAATCGGGTTGCTATATCTAGAAAATAACTTGACAATTGGTGCCTTTACAGAAGATCGCACTGATGTCATCCAACTTTTGTGCGCCCAAGCGGCTATCTCTCTAGAAAATGCTCGATTGTACCAACAATCTCAAGCTTATGCACAAGAATTAGAGCGATCGCTCCTTGACTTACAGCAAGCACAGTTACAGATCGTACAAAGCGAAAAAATGTCCACCTTGGGCAATCTCGTCACAGGAATAGCCCACGAAATTAATAATCCTGTCGGCTTTATTAGTGGCAATATTGAGGAAGCAACCACCACGATTAAAGATCTGATTGCCCACTTAAAATTATATCAAGAAAAACTGCCAAATCCAGGCGAGGAAATCGAACAAGATGCTGAGGATATTGATTTAGAGTATGCCTTAGAAGATTTGCCAAAAATGCTGTTGTCGATGAAAGTCGGGTGCGATCGCATTCGTGGCATTAGCACCAGCCTCCGCACCTTTTCCAGAGCCGATAAAGACTACAAAGTTCCGTTTAATATCCATGAGGGGATTGACAGCACAATCTTAATTTTGAAACATCGGCTGAAAGCCAACGAACACCATCCCACGATCGAAGTCGTCACAGACTACGGCAATCTCCCCCCAATCGAATGCTTTCCCGGTCAACTGAACCAAGTCTTTATGAACTTGCTTGCTAACGCGATCGATGCCCTAGAAGAATCAAACCAAAGACGCAGTTTGGATGCCATTAAAGCAAATCCACACTGTATCACAGTTCGTACCTGTCAGTCGGGCGATCGGCACATCAAAATTCAGATTGCCGATAACGGTGCAGGCATGACAGAAGCAGTAAAACAGCGGATTTTTGACCATTTATTCACAACGAAGGCAGTAGGAAAAGGCACTGGGTTAGGATTGGCGATCGCCCGCCAGATTGTAGTCGAAACCCACGGCGGAACAATTAATGTCAATTCTACTTTGGGGGGAGGGAGTGAATTTGAGATAGTGTTACCTATTAGCGCATAAAAGTTGACTGTTGACTGTTAACTGTTAACTGATGACGGTTGACTGTTAACTGATGACGGTTGACGGTTGACTGTTGACTGTTAACTGTTAACTGTTAACTGTTGACTAATGACTAATGACTAATGACTAATGACTAATGACTAATGACTAATCGGGCATTATACCAGCCCCGATCGCAACTGCGGACACGGGTCAAACTTCCAGCGCCCCTGCGCCAGATTGCCAAAATCTCAATTATGCTAACCTAGGCAAGCAGCAATCCCTTGTCACGAAGGCGATTAACATAATTTCAAACAATTTATTTTATTGAGGAACGGTGTATCCCGTATGGCAAATCTGATCGGCACAGACAGCAACGACTTTATTCTAGGGACTCCGCTGGGCGATCGAATTCGCGGCTTAGATGGCGATGACACGCCTCTGGGTGCGGGAGGAGATGACACCCTAGAGGGCGACGGCGGCAACGACCAGCTTCTTGGAGGTGACGGAGCAGATTCGCTGATTGGCGGTGAAGGAAATGACGAACTTATTGGCAACCAAGGCCGCGATTCTGCTCTAGGCGGCAACGGCGACGACTCGATTCGCGGCGGTTTGGGCAACGACATCCTCGAAGGCAACGACGGGATAGACAGCGTGTTGGGAGATGCAGGGGACGACTTAGTTAGTGGGAACGCAGGCTTTGATGTGATTGCCGGCGGTACTGGCAACGACACCCTCACAGGGAATGACGGGGACGATTCCGTGTTCGGGAATGCTGATGATGACTTTCTCTACGGGAATTTTGGGAACGATTCTCTCAACGGCGGTAGTGGCAGGGATCAACTGTTGGGCGGTGATGGCAACGATTACTTGAGTGCCAGCGACGGCGACGACACTTTGTACGGCAATGCCGCCAACGATTCGCTTTTGGGAGACGCTGGTAATGACCAGATATTCGGGGGCAAGGCTGACGATACAGTTTTTGGCGGCATCGGTTCCGATACGCTTCGCGGCGATGAAGCCGACGACTCGGTACTGGGAGATGAAGGCAATGACTTCCTGTTTGGCGGCAAAGGTAATGATGGTATCGACGGCGGTTTTGGCGATGACTCCTTGGCTGGAGGTATCGGCGACGATACCATTTTGGGAGGTTTCGGCAATGACAATTTATTTGGGGCAGAAGGTAATGATTCTTTAATCGGAGGCGAGGGTTCGGATACTCTGACTGGCGGCAGCGGCAGCGATGTCTTTGGATTGGGAGCCGGGCCTGGCAGTTTGGGTTTAATTACTGATTACAATGACACAGAGGATTTCTTTGGACTGCCGAGCAATTTATCTTTCGCTCAACTGCAAGTTCGGCAAGGTAACGGTGCAAATGTCAGGGATACAGTAATTACGACGCTCGACGGCAAGCTTTTAGCAATTTTGATCGACACTCCGGCGGCGCTGATCGAGGCGAATGATTTTATCGCTGTGACTGGGACGGCTACTCCCAGACCAACTAGGACTACAGTTACAACCACAGTTACAACCACAACTACAGATATAACTGGGGCTGCAACGGAGGCTGCAACTGATGCTCCAACTCCAACTCCGCCTCCGACTCCAACTCCGCCTCCAACTCCAACTCCGCCTCCAACTCCAACTCCGCCTCCGACTCCAACTCCGCCTCCGACTCCAACTCCGCCTCCAACTCCAACTCCGCCTCCGACTCCAACTCCGCCTCCGACTCCGACTCCAACTTCTCCTCCGACTCCAACTTCTCCTCCGACTCCAACTTCTCCTCCGACTCCAACTCCGCCTCCGACGCCGACTGCTTCGAGGATTCCGATTCCGCCGACAGTTAGCGTGCCTGATTCGCCTCTGCTATCAATTAGTTCGATCGCCCCGACGCCGACTCCCGGACTATTGCCAATGCCGGGGCAGACGCCGATATTCCCGACGGTGGCGAACCCGATACCCTTAGCTCCTACACCTTTGGGGTTCTAGGTGCGATCGCGCAGCTCAGTTATGAGTTTGTGAGTTTTACATAAACTCATAACTCATAACTCAAAACTATTTCACGTCTTGGGGAGTTCCGGCCGAGTCTTGTGGCGACTCGGCTGGAGAATCTTCTACAGGAGATAATTGTTGGCTGTACCCCAAGAGCGATCGAAGTTTCATGCGGTGGATGTAAGGCCAGCCGCCATTGGCTTCAATATTCCTGAGCAGTTTGTAAAGTGCTTGGCGGTTGTCGGGAAAAGACGCTTGAAACAAACCGTCCCGAATTTCCCGGTGCGAAGCTTCCAGGCTCCGCAGCAGGGCCAAAAGCAGCAGACTGTCTCCCTGACAACTTTCGGCTAAAGTCCGAATCGCCTCTGTCAGCGAGTGCATTTGAGACTGCAACTTTTCTGACTCTAAATCTTTGCCGTTGTCCATACTGCTGCTTCCTTTGAAATCTACAAGGCCTTTGTCCCCAGCCTTTTGGTCAATCGACTAATCGAGCTAGTCGCGATCGCCATTCGGGGTCATAAGCAAAGTAACTTAAGTAGGTTGACTTAAGCAATATTAATTTGCAGTCCAAGTCAGGAAAAGAGCACAACCCGTCGTACCATGTGTATTGGGCTGCGATCCGAACCTTTGAGAAATCATAAGTTCATGCTTATTTTCACGGCGCACTAGCTTGATTTTTTGAGTCAATGCCGGTCTCGGTGAAGCGAGCAATCTGGATCTAAATGCTGCCCTAAGCGCTGGCCTAGCCTGCCGGCGGGCAATTATATTTTGCTCGAACTAGGGCTTTTTCTTAATATAATCCGATGTTGGATATTGAGGTTTGCAATGAAATATCGTGCTTTAATTGTTGCACTTTTAGCATTTTGCATGAGTGCGCTGGTTGCTTGTTCTTCTGCTCCTGACACGACGGTGGCGACTACCGAGTTGCTCACCTATGACGAGATTAGAGGTACTGGCTTGGCTAATAACTGCCCTAGCTTGGCAGAAACTTCTCGGGGATCGATCCCCATCGAAGCGGGTGCCACCTATAAACTGACTGGTTTGTGTTTGCAGCCCACAACTTATTTTGTGAAGGAAGAACCAGCAAACAAACGCCAAGAAGCGGAATTTGTGCCTGGTAAATTGCTGACCCGGTTCACGTCGAGCATTGACCAAGTTCAAGGTACGCTCAAGGTCGATACTGACGGAACTCTGACTTTCACAGAAGAAGACGGCTTGGATTTTCAAGCTATTACGATTCAATTACCGGGCGGAGAGCAAGTACCTTTCTTGTTCACTATTAAAGAACTGGTAGCCAGTTCCGATCCCGGAGTGGTTGCTATCAATACTTCCACCGATTTGAGAGGGGAGTTTAACGTTCCTTCTTACCGCAGCGCAGGCTTTTTAGACCCTAAAGGTCGTGGGGTAGCGACTGGCTATGACAATGCTGTAGCGCTTCCGGCTACTGACAATTCCAAACGTGTGCGGGCTAATGTTAAGGTTGCTGACACCCGTACCAAGGCGGGCAAAATTTCTCTCCAAGTTGCTAAAGTCAACAGCGCCACTGGCGAAGTTGGCGGGATTTTTGAGAGCACACAGCCTTCGGATACTGATTTGGGAGCTAGACCGGCTCTGGACGTGAAAATTCGGGGTTTGTTTTACGCTCGCATTGAGCCTTCTGTATCGTAAAATTGGCTTTCTGGATCGATCGAACTTGAGCAGTTTCTGGTACTAAAGGTACTGCTCGCTCTTCATTAGCCAACAGTCTTGAGCAATATAACTTAGGACTGTTGACTAATGACTAAATTTATGATTGAATTGTGGTCAGTCGCAAGTTATTAAGTTGGGATTTTTTATTAATTAAAGTTTTGTATTTACAGCGCTTTCAGCTTATAATATAATTTTCAAAAATCCTGGTTAACTTCGGGATTCGGTCGAAAGCCTTCTAGCTGGTAAAAGTCTGCCTTATGCCGAAAACCGTCGGATAATCCCGCTCAATCCCTGCACCTTCGGAAAGTTAAACAGGTGTGTCCGCTATCACACCTATTAAGTGCTAGGATTACACTACCTAAAAGTGAATTTTTTTAGACTAGATTAGAAGCTAGATCTAAAGCAACCTCAGTCCTCTGCTCTACCAACCCTTATGTCACCATGTCTACCACAGTGCCGAACGAGCTAAAAAGCGAAAATTTGCAATTGTTGCGCGAGTACCAAGTTTCTGGATCGAATGAAATCCGCAATCAGTTAGTTAAACTGAATATTGGACTGGTCAGAAAAGAAGTTTACCACTGGATCAACCAGTGCGGTGAAAGCTACGACGATTTGCTGCAAGTCGGATGTATAGGGTTGATCAGGGCGATCGAGCGGTTTGATATCGCCAAGGGACACGCTTTTAGTTCCTTTGCAATTCCCTACATACGGGGCGAAATTCAACACTACTTGCGCGACAAAAGCCCTTCTGTGCGATTTCCCCGCCACTGGCAGTCCCTGGAACGCAAATCTGTAGCAGCGATCAAGGATTTGCAGGTGCAGTTAAACCGCAAACCTACGGATGCTGAAGTAGCAGCAGCCCTTGAGGTTTCTGTACAAGAATGGCAAGAAATTAAGTTGGCCCATCTCAACAGATCGCCTCTGAGTTTGGACGCGCCGATGCAAGATGAAGATGAGGGGGCGACTTGTCTGGGAGAATTGGTGCCCGATAGCAAGTATCGGAGTTTTCAGTTGGCGCAAGAGGATCAAATCCGCGTACAGCAAGCTTTGGCTATGTTGGAACAACGGACTCGCGAGATATTGGAGTTTGTTTTTCTCTACGATTTGACCCAGAAAGAAACGGCGGAACGCTTGGGTATCAGTGCGGTGACTGTTTCTCGGCGAGTTAAGAAGGGGCTGGATTTGCTCAAAGAGATTATGACTAAACAGCTTTAGTTATTAGTCAGTTGTTGGTTGTCAGTTGTCAGTTGTTGGTTGTCAGTTGTGAACAGTTAACAGTTAACAGTCAACCGTTAACCGTTAACAGTGAACCGTTAACAGTCAACAGTCAACAGTCAAAAGACTAATTTTTAGAGGCTGCGGACAAATTTATCGAGCCTTTCTACGGCTTTTTTAATTGTGCCTAAATCGGTGGCGTAAGACAAGCGAATGTGGTCGTCTGCACCAAAAGCAATCCCCGGAATAACTGCTACTTGCTGCTGTTCTAAGAAAGCGTCGCAAAATTCCAGAGAATTCATTCCAGTCTTGCTGATGTTGACAAACATATAGAAAGCACCGTCTGGTTTAATACAGCTAATTCCAGGGATAGCATCGAGTAATTCAAATATTACCTGACGCCTTTCGGCAAAAGCTAGACGCATTGTTTCGACAGACTCTTGACTGCTTTCCAAAGCTGCGATCGCGCCGTACTGTGCAAAGGTACACACATTTGAGGTACTGTGACCTTGAATTGTGCTGGTGGCTTTGATTAATTCGATCGGCCCGGCCAAATAACCGACTCGCCAGCCTGTCATCGAGTAAGCTTTAGCAAAACCGCTGCTGATCAGGGTGCGATCGAAGATTTCTTTTCCCAGGGAACCAATGCTGACGTGTTGGGCGCCGTCATATATAATTTTTTCGTAAATCTCGTCAGCAACGACTAAAATATCTCGATCGACTATCACCTCGGCCAATGCTTTGATTTCCGCCGGAGTATACACCATTCCCGTCGGGTTAGAAGGCGAATTCAGTACAAATAACTTGGTTTTGGGAGTAATCGCTTTACTCAGTAGTTCCGGTGTAATTTTATATCCTGTAGAAGCATCAGTCCGTACAATTACTGGCTTGCCGCTAGCGAGTTTCACCATTTCAGGGTAGCTTAGCCAGTAGGGAGCCGGAATAATTACTTCATCCCCCGGATCGATCAGAGCCATCATCAGATTGTAGAGCGAATGCTTGCCGCCGTTGGTGACAATGATATTTTCTGGTTGATAGTTGAGATTGTTGTCATCGCGGAGTTTGCGGGCGATCGCAGCTTTTAACTGCAGTTCCCCAGCCACAGGGCCGTACTTAGTCTTCCCCGCGTCTAAAGCTTGTTTTGCCGCTGCTTTAATGTGTTCGGGGGTATCAAAGTCGGGTTCTCCCGTGCTCAAACTACAGACATCAATCCCTTCGGCCTTCATGGCTTTAGCCTTAGCGGCGATCGCCAAGGTTATAGAAGGAGGAACCTCACCCACTCGTGCTGCCAACTTAATCATTGGATTTTAGATATTAGATTTTTGACTTTAGATCTTAGGGTGACAAATGTTGATATTCAACCCTGTTGTTAGGGAATTATGACATTTGTTTACATAGTACGTAAAGGATTAAGCAATTAAAGAATAAAAATTAAAAAAGCTCTTAGTTTTAATTTTTATTTTTTAATTTTTATTTTTTGACGTTATTATTGTAACATTTTTGATGCCTCGTTACCCTCAACGCCGATCTGCAAGCTTATGGATCTCAAATCTCTGATTCGCGACATTCCTGATTTCCCCAAGCCGGGAATTCTGTTTCGAGACATTACAACTTTGCTGCGCGACCCGCAAGGGCTGAGCTACACCATTGACAGCTTAGCAGAAAAATGCTCTGCAATGTCTGTTGACTACGTAGTGGGCATGGAATCGCGGGGCTTCATCTTTGGCGCGCCGTTGGCTTATAAAATGGGAATAGGCTTTATTCCTGTCCGCAAACCAGGGAAACTGCCAGGTGCGGTTCATTTTGCTGAGTACGAGTTGGAGTATGGTGTCGATCGGCTGGAGATGCACCGAGATGCGATGACATCCGGCAGCCGGGTGCTGATTGTGGACGATTTAATCGCCACTGGCGGAACAGCGGCGGCGACGGCTAAATTGTTAGAGCAAGCTGGCTGCGAGCTTGTCGGTTTTGCTTTTATCATTGAATTGCAGGCCTTGGGCGGCAGGCAGAAATTGCCCGATGTGCCGATCGTCACGCTAGTGGAGTATTAGTTAGTTAAGTGTTGGCAGTTGACAGTTGACAGTTGACAGTTGACAGTTGACAGTTGACAGTTGACAGTTGACAGTTGACAGTTGACTGCTGACAGTTGACAGTTGACTGCTGAGTAAAAACTACTGACAAATAATATCCTTGACCTTTGCATCGGAATTATTAATCTCTCTCTTCTCTTTCTCTGCGATCTCTGCGTTCTCTGTGGTTAAATCATTCCGATGCAAGCGGCATTAATATCATTCACAATTCTTCAAATCTAAAATCTAAAATCTAAAATCTAAAATCCTATGACTTCTATTAAATTGAATCGAAATTGGCGAATGTTGAGTTCTCTGTTTAGCAGCGAGACATTTACTTATGTTTTCAAGCGACTGTTGCAGGCACTTTTAACCCTATTTTTGGCATCGATGCTTTGTTTTGCAATTATTGAGCTAGCACCGGGAAATTACTTGGATACTTTGAGCCAAAATCCCAAGATTTCGCCGGAGACACTCAAGCAACTCGAACAGCAGTTCGGCTTAGATAAACCAGCGATTGTGCAGTATGGGCGGTGGCTGCAACAAATTGTGACGCGGGGGAATTTTGGCACGAGTTTTGTGTATCAGCGATCCGTAGCTTCGCTGCTGTGGGAACGGGTACCGGCGACGTTATTAATGGCGATCGCATCTTTGATTGTAACTTGGGCGATCGCCATTCCCTTGGGAATTGTCGCCGCCGTCAATCAAAACCGCACAGTCGATCGAGTTCTGCAAGTAGTCAGCTACACGGGACAAGGATTTCCCAGCTTTATCACAGCGTTGCTGCTGCTATTTTTTGCTCAGAATACTTCGCCTCTGTTTCCCGTCGGAGGAATGACAAGTATCGACCACGCAGACTTACCTTGGTGGGGTCAAATCCTCGATTACGGCTGGCACTTAATTTTGCCAACAGTCGCCCTCAGCCTTACTGGTTTTGCGGGTTTGCAAAGATTGATGCGCGGACAATTTTTGGACGTGCTGCGTCAAGATTATATCCGAACAGCACGGGCTAAAGGTTTGCCGGACGATCGAGTAATTTACGTTCATGCTTTGCGGAATGCAGTTAATCCGTTGATTACGCTATTGGGTTTTGAGTTTGCTAGTTTGTTGAGCGGTGCGTTTATTGCCGAATATTTCTTTAATTGGCCGGGTTTGGGAAAGCTGACTCTGGATGCGGTGAACAATCAAGATTTGTATTTAGTAATGGCAAGTTTGATGATGGGTGCGACGATGTTGATTGTGGGGAATTTGTTGGCGGATTTGCTGCTGAAGGCTGTCGATCCTCGGATTAAACTGGAAGATTTGAAGTGATAGAATCATATTTGACTATAAATTTGATTCTCGTTAAATTCTGTTGTGACACAACCATTTTCCAATAATGTTCCTAGCCCTCGCTTTTTCAATCAGTCCCCCGCGACGCTAAATGATGAAATTCGATCGGCAGATGAGTTAGGTATCAGACCCATTAAAGTGGGAGAAGCAGGATTTGACGATATAATTAATGAAGGTACTGTCAAATGGGCAGTGACAACCAACCTAGAACTCCTTATAATTCCGAAATTTTTAAATGTTATACCAATTTAATGTGAAGTTGCACATATCTCGATCCCCCTTAATAAGGGGAGTAGGGGTTGACTTTGAGAAGAATCTTGTCCCCCCCTTTGTAGGGGCGGTGCCCCCGTGCCCGCCCTCTTGGTTAGGGGGGATCAGATTCTACGGGGCCTCATAAAAAATTGGTATTAACAATGAAATTTACCATACGGTTATAACTCGCGGTCAGCCTGTTTTGGCGGCGGGAGAAGCCGAGATTGTCGGCACCAACGGTTTGTATATTTTGCTAACAATCAGCAATCATAGCGGGCATTTTAGACCCAATTCAGAGAGCTTAGAACTAGGAATTGCAGCCTTTAGGCAGCAAGGAGTTGATACAAATAATGCTGATATCGAATATGTGGAGTAGATAAATTATGACGGGAGCATCTCACCTTTGCAGCCCTCCGCTAGAAATTGGAGTTTTGAGGCAGGAGGCAGGAGGCAGGAGGCAGAAGGAAAGAGGAAGAAGGAAAGAGGAAGAAGGAAAGAGGAAGGAGGAAGGAGCCAGAAGAAGGAAGGAGCCAGAAGAAGTATTTTTACAAATATGAGATGCTCCCATTATGACTCAATCTCCTACGACAATATCCCTCGATCGCATTCTCGAACAAAATGCCGAATCTGTACTGATTTGGGCGAACAACATATTTTCAGGTCAAACCACCGAACCACAAGGGTTTAACTGGCTATTATTAGCCGATGTTGCCTCGGCTAAGGCTCGAAAAGGTCAAAATGGTTCCGGTTTGTGCGATCGCAAATGGGCAGAAGTCGCGATCGCAATTTACGATCGCAAGGCCGATGATGCCGATCGCACAAAACCCGGTAGTGGCGAGTCTTTTACGATTTCCTCAATGATGTTGCGGGCTGCGATGATAGAAAAACAGGAAGTAATTTCCGATCATCCTGTTCTCGATGTTAACTTAATTTTAGAATGGTTTTGGGATAACATCAAAGAGTCGCAGGAAGATGTCGAAAAAAAGGCAGCTAATTGGAAAACGCTACCTATTGCAGAAATTCGCGAGTTAAGAAAACTTAAAAATCGATTGAAAGTTATTGCAGCACTTTCTGATACTGATAAATATGTTTTAGATGAAAAACTCAACACTTGGCTTTTACTACGCGATAAACTACCATAAAAGTGCGATAAATATTCCCATGCCCATGCCCATATACCATTCCCCATCTCGGAGTGTTTTATGTCAGAAAAACAACCAAACGAATCAATTAGTTTTAGCCGCTTTGCCGACTGGTGCAGGCATATTGACAGTCTTTCAGAAGAGGCAAGGCGCACAGTTAAAGTGTTGTTAAAAAAGGCTGGCACTGATGACGCTGAAGAAGCGGAGCGGATACTTTCAAGCATGACAAAACTGGATCTCAGCGACAATGAAATTACCGACATCAGCTTTCTCGGCTCGCTCACCAATCTGACCACACTGGATCTCAGCGACAATGAAATTACCGACATCAGCTTCCTCGGCTCGCTCACCAATCTGACCACACTGTATCTCTACAGCAGTCAAATTACCGACATCAGCTTTCTCGGCTCGCTCACCAATCTGACAACACTGTATCTCAGCAGCAATCAAATTACCGACATCAGCTTTCTCGGCTCGCTCACCAATCTGACAACACTGGATCTCAGCCACAATCAAATTAGCGACATCAGCTTCCTCGGCTCGCTCACCAATCTGACCACACTGAATCTGTGCAGCAATAGAATTACCGATATCAGCTTACTCGGCTCGCTCACCAATCTGACAACACTGAATCTCAAGGGCAATCAAATTACCGACATCAGCTTCTTCCGCTCGCTCACCAATCTGACAGAACTGGATCTCCGGGACAATGAAATTACCGACATTAGCTTCCTCGGCTCGCTCACCAATTTGACAACACTATATCTGTGCGACAATCAAATTACCGACATCAGCTTTCTCGGCTCGCTCACCAATCTGACAAAACTGGATCTCGAAAACAATCAAATTACCGACATCAGCGCCTTGCGATCGCTCACCAAGTTGATAAGACTGTATCTCAATAACAATCAAATTACCGCTCTGTGCGTGTTAGGCGAACTCGCACAGACACGCCTTACTTTCTCGACTAGACCAATTGATGGTCAAAAAGCCACAGAAGCAGTCAAAGTTGCCTACGCCGCTATTGGCCTAGAAGAACCCGAAGTTATTATTTGCAGCAGTCCCGGCGACGCTTATCTCCAAATCTTCAACTTTCCCAAATGTGACCATTCACAAAACTGCTCAGACGAATGGGACAGGAATAGATCGGGAGAAAAGCTAGACTGGAAATGGATATCCCAATCGATTGTGAGAGACTTTGCAAGTCCGGAAGTGTGGGAGTATGAACTCTATAGCATGACGATCGAGCCCGAAGCAGACAGCACAATGAGTTCGCTAATGAGGGAATTGGTTGACAGCTATGGGCGATCGGAACAAAGGAAGGGGAAGGTTTTTCCCAATTATTTGTTACCCCTTAAATCCCCTGAAACCCCCACGAGTTTGTTTAAGGAAATCTCTTTGACGGAATGGTATATTTCTTCATTAGGCGTCAATATTTCCCAAAAGACCCAAGAAATACTTCGCTGCCAAAAGCTGCTTTTCGAGCATTGCGGTTTTATATTTCCCTTTGAAAAAATTTGCTTTGTGTGCGATCGCCCCCGCCACCTGCGCTTTGACAGTCAAAACCGCTTGCACGCTGAAGCAGAACCTGCGATTGAGTTTGCGGATGGATGGAATTTTTACTATTATCACGGCGTCAGATTGCCTGAAAACTACGGCCAAATCCACCCAAATCAATGGCAATCCCAATGGCTTTTAGCAGAAGACAATGCCGAACTTCGGCGAGTGTTAATTGAAGGAATTGGTTACGATCGCATTTGTCAAGAGTTGCAAGCAAAACAAATAGATAGTTGGCAGGAATATACACTATTACAAATAGATAATGCCGATGTCGAGCCGATTTGTTTGTTAAAAATGACTTGTCCGAGTACCGGATTCATTCACGCTTTGAGAGTGCCACCTAACGTGACATCAGCTAGGGAGGCAATTCGCTGGGTAAATTGGGATATTGATCCAGAGGAATTTTCCGTGCAGACTTGATATAGCAGAAGGAAGAAGGAAGGCACTACACGGATTAACACGGATACACGGATTAAAGGGTGCGCGTATCAGATGTCATACCGAATCAGCGATCGGGAAGAAGGAAGACTTAATACTAGCAAGAAATTTAGCGATCGAGAATGTCCTTGTTTTAATTTCAGAAACGAGATGACAATTCCTGCAAGAACGAGCTAGGCTAGCTGTAGGCATCTATTTCAATCGGGACTTACGCACTGGCGATCGGAAACGGTTTTTTTTTGGGAATACTTAATTATAGCACCCAAAAGCGACAAAAACCCGGTTTCTTTGGTGTTGATGCGTAATATCCTGTGCGGTAGATTAGCGATTTGTCGTCGAGGGGGCAGGTTTATGAGATTGTCAGTTTTCGGCAATTATTGTCGGTGAACCTGCCCCTACAAGACATGGCGTTTGTAATAACGTATCGGATCTATCTGAGATATTGCAGCATTCTTCATTAGCTGTAGGGGCGGGTTCGCCAGTAGGCTTAAAGTTTGCAGACAGGTTAAATAAACCCGCCCTCCCCCACGAATAATCCCCTCAAATCAATCAGACTCGATATAACTCCTATTATTCCCATGAATGCACCGATAAAAATTCATTCACCCTCAAAACATGGCAAAACAACTAGCAATAGAAACTCGCGGGCTGACGAAACAATTCGATCGCCATATAGCCGTCAATGACATCGATTTGCAAGTAGCAGCAGGCGAAGTATGCGGACTGATCGGCCCCAACGGTGCCGGAAAAACTACTTTGCTGCGAATGCTGGCGGCGGCTGAGGAACCGACTATAGGGGAAATTTACATCAACGGGGATCGGTTATTGCGCGATCGATCGCACCCCATACTCAAACAGCGCATCGGCTTTCTTCCCGACGACTTTCCCCTCTACGACGACTTGACTGTTTGGGATTATTTAGATTATTTTGCGCGACTCTACAACCTCCAGCAACCGCGCCGCCGATCGCGAATCAACTCCGTGTTAGAACTCGTGCAACTAACCAACAAGCGCAACAGCTTAATTTCCACCCTGTCGCGGGGGATGAAACAGCGCCTGAGTTTGGGGAGAACTATTATCCACGAACCGCTATTGTTGTTGTTAGACGAACCCGTTTCTGGCTTAGATCCGATCGCCCGAATGCAGTTCCGCGAAATTATCAAAGTTTTGCAAGAAGCCGGGATGACCGTAGTCATATCATCTCACGTCCTCAGCGACTTAGCCGAACTTTGTAGCTGGGTGGGTATCATGGAACTCGGATATCTGGTCGAAAGCGCACCTTTACAAGAACTTTACAAACGCCTCAGCCGCCAGCAAATTTTCCTGTCGGTTTTAGGAAATAAATTAGAAGCCCTAACATCGGAGTTAAAAAACTTTCCTTGGGTGGAAAATTGGGCAATAATCCCGGAAACTCAACAGGTGTGCGTTGATTTTTCAGGAAGCCCGGAAGATGCCGCAAATTTATTACGCGAACTCGTCGCGGCGAAGATTCCGCTAACAGAATTCCACTGCACTCAAGAAGACTTAGAAACCATCTTCCTCAAGATGGGACACCAGCAAGCATCCTAATTTGCTCATTCCCACAATCACATTTATTCTTTGTGGAACGGGCATCTTGCCCGTTCTTCTTGAGAATAATTCAACAGTGAGTTATAACTGAGTTATATTCTTTACGGTTGGATCGGAATTATTTAACCGCAGAGAGCACAGAGGACACAGAGGAAGACAAGAGAGAGAATTACCAATCCAATCACCAATAACTAATCAACCATGACACTCAACTTATTAGATAAAATAGGCAACTGGAATCCCCAGTTATTTCGAGAAATCAAAGGCCGCTTGAAGATTGGCAATATGGCGCTAGCCTCTGCCCTTTCCCTAAGCGGTCAACTGCTGCTGTTCATGTATTTCAGAGCCCAGATACCCGTTCCCCCTGCTAATGGGAAGTACACTAATCCCATCTATCACAGATTTTGCACTTTAGATGAGGCGGCCAATTCCTATGAAAAAATCTGCGTCAGAGATGCCTTCAGCAACTTTGTCATTAACTGGCGGGAGTGGTGGCTAGAGATATTCGTTTGGCTGAGCATATTTAGCGTCTTAGCTTTATTAGTAGCAGGGACTTATCTACTTGTCAGTGACTTAGACAAGGAAGAACGCCGCGGCACGCTCAACTTTATTCGCCTCAGTCCCCAGTCTGCCAAAACAATTTTTCTGGGCAAAATTCTTGGCGTCCCAATTTTACTGTATCTAGCAGCAATTCTGGCAGTACCGCTGCACTTGTACGCTGGATTAGCTGCTCAAATACCCCTGAATGAAATTTTATGTTTCTACACAGCAGTTGCAGCTAGCTGTGCTTTATTTTACAGCGCTGCGATGCTGTTTGGATTGACAACCAGTTGGTTGGGAGGATTTCAACCTTGGTTGGCTAGCGCTACGGTTTTTGTTGTGTTTGGGATGTCTGCGATCCAGTTAACGCGAACTGCTTGGGATTTGCTAACCTTTTGGTCTCCCATTCCTATCCTGAGATCTCTGCTTTTTGGAGTTGGTGTTAATAACAATCATGCTTTCCATTGGTTAGCAGCAGACTTAGATAAGTTGCAATGGTTTTACTCGCCAGTGGGTACAAATATTGCGAGTGTTCTTGGTTTGTCTCTCTTGGTTTGTGGTACAGGAACCTATTGGATTTGGCAGGGATGGCAGCGCCGCTTTCCAAATCCCACTGCTACAGTTTTGAGCAAGCGACAAAGTTATTTGGTAGTTATCTGCTGTCAGCTAATAATTTTAGGGTTTGGACTCCAATCAAGTCTCGCATCCTACGGTAATAGCAGCGGTTTACTTGTCGTGAATTTGCTGATGTTCTTAACTTTAATTGCAGCTTTAACATCTGACAGACAATCTTTGTACGATTGGGCAAGGTATAGGCAACAAATCGTTCCCAGCAGTCAGAAGTTGTGGCGACGCTACCCGCTACTCGATTTAATTTGGAGCGAAAAAAGTCCGGCTGGAGTTGCGATCGCGATTAATCTCATCAGCTCAGTGATAATTTTAACACCTTTGACGCTGTTTCAAAAAATTGAGACACAAGAATTTGGGGGCGTAATTTGCTGCCTTAATCTCATCCTAATTTACGCAGCCATCACCCAACTATTCCTTTTTACAAAAACCAGAAATCAGGAAATTTGGGCCGCAGGCACTGTCGGTAGCGCTATCTTGTTGCCGCCTCTGATTTTATCTATGCTGTTGCTAACCCCAGAAAAAGCTCCTATTTTCTGGTTGTCTTCAACCTTTGCTAGCTTTTGGTCTACCTCGTCTCTCGTAGCATCAGGAAATACCATTTTGTTTTCGATACTCAGTCAGTGGAGTGTCTTGGTGTTGTTGAATATCAAATTGAGGTCGCAACTCAAACTGGCTGGGCAATCAGCTTCTAAAGCACTGCTGAAAGCTTGAAAAAGCTGGGGAAGGGATTAAACGTGAAATTCCGATTCAGGCAGGGATTTAAACCCCTGCCTGAAAGCTTAAGGATCGTGGATGAAATAACTTCCGTAGGTTGGGTGGAGTGGAACGGAGGGTTCGTTCCACTCCGCCCAACCTACAAAAAATGCAAGTTATTTAATTCTCATTCCTAAGTCGTGTGAAAACTACTGTTCAACTAACTTATTATGCCAATTCCGCATTTATAATCCACTTTATATTGAGCGATTGTGGTCGCCGCTACACACACAAAGCCCACCTTCGCAGGCTTTAAGATTAAAGTTGAAAAAAAATTCTGACCGTACAGATCCAAAATTATAGAGTCAGCGTATATTACTAATGAACGCAGTACAAAATTTCATAGGTTCGCACCGCTAAAAAATTCAGCTTGCCTGTTTTCAGTTGAGCTGCGATCGCCCTTGGCTACACACCCAACTATAAAATACGGCTAAGCGATCAGTATTTAGGAGTGGGTTTATTTGAATCGGGGGGCGGCTTTATATATCATTTTGGCTGCGTGTAATACTTTTATTCCAACCCATCCCTACAGCCGAAAATAAGAAAAACTATCCTAAAAGTGCGAATTTGTGATATTTTGACTGAGAATACCACCGCCATTAGGCAACAGAAGTATCAAATTTAGAGGGTGATTAGAAAATGGCAGAAATTAGAGACACCGCACAAGCAAACTTGCTAGCAGGAACTCCAGAAAATGACCTGATTTTTGGTTTGATGGGCAATGACACCATTGCCGGAAACTCTGGTAATGACAGCATTTATGGCGGGAAACAAAGCGATTTAATTGAGGGCAATTTAGGTCAAGATTCGCTCTTTGGAGATTTAGAGAACGACACTGTTAACGGCGGAGAAGGTAACGATTTTTTAGTGGGCGGAAAAGGCAGCGATTCCATATCAGGCAACTCCGGCAATGATGTTTTGTCCGGGGATCGAGATACTGATGTCCTGATAGGCGGAGACGGGGCAGACCTATTTGTTTTGAGGCGCTACGCGGAGGCTGATCCTGGTCGTACCAGCGGCGGTGTTAGTTTGGCAAATGCCGACCTGATCGCCGATTTTGTACCAGGTACAGATTTAATCGGTTTGGCGGAAGGTCTCAGTTTTAGCGACTTAAATATTCTGGAAGCTGGAAACGATACTGTTATTCAAGACCGAGTGACTGGAGAATTTCTCGCTACTCTCAGAGGGGTGAGGCAAAGTGCGATTAACCAGGCAAGTTTCACTAATAATATTGGCAGCGTTGTTCCCAACCCCCCGCCTCCAGCGCGGACAACGGCTTATGCTTTAACTCCTGCTAATCGGATTGTCGGTTTTAGTCTTTCCAATCCCGGAAGTGTGCTCTCAGATTTGCCCGTGACTGGATTGCCAGCGGGAGAAAGTTTGCTGGGAATTGATTATCGGCCGGCTAACGGTTTGCTTTACGGTGTGGGTTCTAGCAATCGCTTGTATACTGTCAATCCGATGACTGGGGAAGCAAGTCCAGTCGGTAACGGGCAGTTTGCTGTTCCCCTAACTCCGGGGGCTGCGGGTTTTGATTTCAATCCGACAGTCGATCGAATTCGGTTTGTCAATCAAGCCGATCAAAACGCCCGCCTCAACCCGGATAACGGGGCTATTGTGGATTTTGACACGCTGGCGGGGGGAATTCAACTCGACGGGAATTTGGCTTATGTTGCGGGCGATCGCAATTTTGGGTCAAATCCGGCGGCTGCTGGGGCTGCGTATGTGAACAACTTTGCCGGGGGAACTTCGACAACCCTGTTTGTAATTGACAGCGATTTGGATGTTTTGGTGCGACAAGATCCGCCGAATAATGGAGGGTTGAATACGATCGGATCTTTGGGAGTTGATGCTACTAGCGTTCTCGGCTTTGATATCAGGAGTATTGGCGGCCGCGAGGTGGCAGTGGCGGCGCTGGAAGTCGGTGGCATTTCCGGCTTGTACAATATCAATTTAAGTAGCGGTCAAGCTTCCTTTGTCGGTCAAATTGCCGACGGGAGACAGATTAACGGTTTGGCTTTGCCTTTGCCTACAGCTTACGCTTTAACTGTTAGAAATGGCGCTGAAACAATTGTCGGTTTTAACGAGGCGGCACCGCGGGCGATTCTCAGTGACGTGGCAGTTACAGGGTTGCAGCCGGGAGAAAGTTTGCTGGGAATTGATTTTCGCCCCGCTAACGGTGTGCTATACGGTGTGGGTTCTAGCAATCGCTTGTACGCGATTAATCCAGTTACTGGGCAAGCAAGTGCCGTCGGTAGCGGGCAGTTTGCTGTTCCCCTAACTCCGGGGGCTGCGGGTTTTGATTTCAATCCGACGGTCGATCGAATTCGCTTTGTCAATCAAGCCGGTCAAAACGCCCGCCTCAACCCGGATACGGGGGCAATTGTGGATTTTGACACGCTGACGGGGGGAGTTCAACTCGACGGGAATTTGGCTTATGCTGCGGGCGATCGCAATTTTGGCAATCCCGGCGCGGCGGCGGCTGCGGCGTATGTGAATAACTTTGCAGGGGCAAATTCGACGACACTATTTGCAATTGACACCAATTTAGATGTTTTGGTGCGCCAAGATCCTCCCAATAATGGGGTGTTGAATACGATCGGATCTTTGGGAATTGATGCTGGTACCGTTCTCGGCTTTGATATCAGGAGTGTTGGCGGTAACGAGACGGCTTTGGCTGCGATCGAGGTTGGCGGAGTTTCCAGCCTGTACAATATCAATTTGACGACTGGTCAAGCTTCGATTGTCGGTCAAATTGGCGACGGCCGGGGATTAAAAGGTTTGGCACTGACTTTGATTTAACTGCTAGATTCCCAGCGATTTTAGGCATCAATTATGTACTTTTTAGGTAGAAAGTTGAAAACAACTCAACTTTTCTACAATCGGAAATTGTCAGTCTAAAATCGTTTGGGCAATTCCCAATTCCCAATTTGAGGTAACATATTATTTTGACAACCAAGATAAGATGTTATCTCAAGTTTTTTACTTGCTACGTTCCCGCAGTGACGGCAAATATCTGTCCGCGAATCCCAATCCAGATGCGGCAGTGAGTTACCTGCTGATGTTTCGCGAAGACTATGACGCTTTGAGTTATCTCAACGCCCACGCTGCTGATGTTGCCGATCGATTCGGAGTAGAATCGATTTCCGGTTCTCAGGTAAAAAAGCTACTCGAACGTTGGGGCTTTAACGGTGTGGGGGTTGTTCAAGACCCGCTGTTACCCAATATTGAGTTTTTATTGACAAATAATTGACAATTGACAAGATTTGCGCTTCACCCGGTTTCTGGAAGAAATCGGGTTTTTTCGTCAAGTTTTGGGGCGATCGGTCGATCGAGCTTGTACAGTTCTGTGCCCCATATCTAGTGCAAATTGTCAAATATATTAACCTTTTACCCTAAATCTGAATCCTGTTGTATATTCGTAGTTTGATATATTCCGACACGTCAGTACACAACCTATGGTTCGAGAATTAGAGCGATCGAGTGCCAGCGACAAACGCAACCTGTCCGATTTCCCCGAAACAGCACCCGCAGCCAATCCAGTATTTTTCAGGACTTACAGCCGCCGTACCGAGACGGGAAGGGAGACTTGGGCCGAAGTGTGCGATCGAACAGTCAAGGGGCTGCAAAAGCTGGGAAACCTCACCCCCGAAGAAACACAACTGCTGCACCGGATGCAAAACCAGCTCAAAACCCTCGCTTCAGGCCGCTGGCTGTGGGTAGGCGGCAGCAAATGGATCGAGCAACCAGAGAATTTTTCCGGCGCATATAATTGCTCCTCAACAAATATTCTCGACTGGCGTTCCTTTGGTTTGTTAATGGATTTGGCAATGATGGGCTGCGGCACCGGCGCAGTCTTGGAACCACAATATATCAACCAACTTCCGCCGATTCGCAACCGTTTAACCCTAACCATGCAAGGCGAAATCGGCTCTACACCCGCCCAGTCGCGCCGTCAAGAAACAGAAGTAAAAATAGCAGAAAAAACCGCCACTATTTATGTCGGAGATTCTCGCCAAGGTTGGGTAAACTCCTATCAAACTTTGCTGGAATTATCCACAGATGAAAGATTTGCAGGAGAAGTTCAAGTTTTCATCGATTTGAGCGATGTTCGCCCGGTGGGAGAACCTTTAAAAGGTTTTGGCGGAGTAGCAAATCCGGTGAAATTGCCCGACCTTTATCAGCGCTGCGCCGCTATTTTGAATAAAGCTTTAGGGCGGCAGTTAAATTCAGTTGAATGCTGCGTGTTGATTGATGAAGCTGCGGTCACGATCGTCGCCGGCAACATTCGTCGATGTATTGCTTACGGAGCAAGAGTTTCAGCCATTTCAGGCATGAAGCCAATCCAAGATATTCAGATTGGGGAGTTGGTGTTAACTTCATCTGGTGAATATCGTCCGGTTGTTAATAAATTTATCCAAGGCAATCAGGATGTTGTAGAAATTCGCACCCCAGCAACTTCAATTCGGTGTACTGCAAATCATCGCGTTGCTGTCTATGACGGACTGCGATCTTATACTTGGAAATATGCAGGCGAATTGCAAAAGGGCGATCGGCTAATATCCGTCCCTCACTCGAAAGGACTGCCTAACTCTACAACAGATTGGGCATGGCTTATCGGGTTTTTTATTGGCGACGGTCACGCCGATTTAGAATCTACTAAAAGACGAAATGGTGGTGGTGGAGTCGTTAGCTTTGCCATTTCAACCCAGCGTTTGCAGGGAATCTTAGGAGAGAAGATTCTCAGAATTCTCAGCAATCTTGGGTACTCTCCAACCTTGAATATTCAAGGTAATCATGCCAATATCAATGTTTATCGCAAAGAATTTGCGGAAACTCTCGGACAGTACAAGCAACCTTGGCAATGTCCGATAATTCCAGAGTTGGTCTGGCAAGGAAATCGGGAAATTCGAGCTGCTTTTATCGCGGGATTGAGCGATGCAGATGGCACTCCTTCCAGAAATGTTTTGGTCAACTCTAACAAGTTAGAATTTTTACTAGAGGTTCAAAAACTAGCACTTTCTCTCGGAATAGCTACAACTTTTCAAGAACGCAAACCTAGAGTGCTCAAAGGTCGGGATAAGGTGTATGATGCCTGTCATGCTATTCACATTCAAGGCTTGCAATCTCAAGCTGTAGCTGTGGGTTTGGTCAATCAATTTGCAGTACGTGATGGCTTTACTATCCGTCAAGGTAAAAAGAATGGATTATCATTACCTTATCAGTTAATTCAACAAGCCTCTGCCGCAGGTTGGAAACCTTTTGTAAAATCTCATGCCTCTCGGTTAATTGCTCATCCAACGGGACGAGGACATAGAGATGCAAATTGGGATGCTTTAATGGCAGAGGATGCGGTAAATCCTCACTGGTTGCCCTTAGAAGTTCTGTTTGTAGCACCAGCCGGTGAAGCTGAAACTTTCGATATTGAAGTCGAAGGAGATCATGAATTTATTGCTGATGGGTTGTTGGTGCATAACAGTGCGGGAATGCGTCAGTTTTCTTTTGATGACGAACTGGGGGCAAATGCTAAAAATAATTTGTGGCAACAAGATGAAAGCGGCAACTGGAGAATAGATCCAGAACGCGATGCCCTTCGGATGGCCAACCATACGCGAGTTTTCCATACCAAACCTACACTAGAAGAATGTATTGATGCTGTCCGCAAACAGTATTACAGTGGCGAAGGTGCGATTCAATGGGCCGGCGAAGCTGTAGCTCGATCTAACGTTGATTTACTTTCAACACCGAGTCTTAGAAGTGAGTTTTTGAAAGCTTACGACGAAGGAAAAGCTCAAGAGTGGTTGCAGGAACGCCATCCTAATATGACCGCTGGCGAGTTAGAGCATCGGTTAGTCCGTGTGGGCTTAAACCCGTGTGGTAAGTAATTTTGCCTCACGTTAAAAACCTCGCAAAATCGGAGAAAACTGAGATGTTAATTCCGAGGTAAGTAAAGGAATTAAAAATCCTTTGCCACCGTAGAGCGTACCGGGTGAACCTTCTTTTTTGAAGAATATAATCCTGGCAAGAGTGCGGGGCATTTACAACTATAGTAAATGAAAAAGTACGCCGAGCTACAGGTAAGATGGAATCTGTAGAACTAGAGGATAAAAAGCCTTTAGGGTAACAAAACTGGAAATCATCGGCTCTAATTTTCATTGCAACCTTTCGGAGGTTCACCTCAATCAAATTGACCCTTACAACTTCAAAGAACAGGAGGAAGCTTTCAAGGCGGCGGCTCTATCTGTCGCGGTACTTCTTAATCACAAATTTCTTGAACCCCGCTATCAATACAGCCGCGAACTAGACCCGATTGTCGGCGTATCTTTCACGGGATTGTTCGATTTCTTCGTTCATGCTTTTGGCGTTGAGTGGCTGCGCTGGTGGGTGGAAGGCCGCCCGCAAACTCCCCAAGGAATTGCTTTTAAACAGCGGGAAGAAGAGTATTTGAGTGGTTGGCGCGAGATTGTCGATCGGGTAGTATGGGATTATTGCGATCGCCATTCCTTAAAACGCCCAAATCGCTGCACAACCGTTCAACCATCGGGTACTAAATCTCTGCTGACAGGTGCTTCCCCCGGCTGGCATCCGCCGAAAGCCCAGCGTTTCATTCGCCGAATCACTTTCGGCAAAAACGACCCCGTAGCCCTCGCCTGCATCGACTACGGATACAACGTGATTCCGTCTCAATCTGACAAAGATGAAAACGGCAATTTGCTGAACAATCCCTTCGATGAACGCTGCACAGAATGGCTGGTAGAAATACCTGTTGCGGTAAGTTGGGCTGATTTACCCGGTGCTGATGAAATTGACATTAACAAATTCTCAGCGGCGGCACAAATGGACTTTTATATGCAAGTGCAAAAGTTCTATGTCAGACATAACACTTCGGCCACGATTGAACTGCGCGAAAATGAAGTTGAAAGTTTGGGCACTCGGATTTATGAAGCGATTCGCGATGATGAAGGCTACATTTCCGCAGCGCTTTTAGCTCGGTTTGATGCTCTTGAAACTTTCCCGCGTCTACCCTTTGAACCGATAAGCAAGGAAACTTACACCAAGATGGTGGAAGAGACTTTAGCGCGTCGCCAAATAGATGTTTTTCATGCGGCACTAAGTCGCTATGACTTAGGTGAAATGATGGATTCGGGGCCGGCGGGCTGCGATTCCGATAAGTGTTTGATGCCGGAGACTAAGACTATGTAATAGCGTTGAAAGAAATCCCCCGTTTGGGGGATTTTTTTATGTTTAATACCCAATCCGGGGCGTGAAAACCCTTTTATCATCTCTCAGGCGTAGGGTGCGTCGCCACCGACAATTCTCGCGAATGGCAAGTATTATCGAGCGACGCACCCTACCATACAATAAAGGGGGTATGTTACCCGGATTTAGTATAATTTCAAGTTAACAAAAATCGTAGGGGCGGGTTCACCAACCATAATTGCCTAAAATCAATAATCTCGTAAACCCGCCCCCACCCAACGATCAAGTCGTTCCGTATCAGGCATAATTAATTTGTCTCCTTAACCATAGGAATTCTGAAATCGGTGCAGTGAATGAGTAGTGTGGGGGAAAAACTCAAACAGCGACGCCAATCGCTGTCTTTGACACAGCAGCAAGTTGCTGATGAATTGGGCGTGACTGTAACCACTGTGAAAAAT
Source organism: Microcoleus sp. T2B6 (assembly GCF_036700475.1). NCBI lineage: Bacteria > Bacillati > Cyanobacteriota > Cyanophyceae > Oscillatoriales > Microcoleaceae > Microcoleus > Microcoleus sp. T2B6. Next base: position 58,893 of record NZ_JAUBOZ010000006.1, read on the forward strand.
TGGGAAGCGGGCAGACATATTCCAAAACTCTATCTCGAACAGACGAAAGCATTGTGCGACCTCCTGAAGCTGTCCTTAGACGATTTGGTAAATTAAATATTTGTATGGTGCGTCGCTACGAGATTTTCAAGGCGAACCGCAGATTATAGACAGCGACGCACCCTACGGTATCTATATCCGTTGATTATTCGGCGGTTGAAACCGCGTCTTGTCAAACGAAGTCCACCTGCGCGGACTAAGAAATGAGGGGGATATTTAAGCCGCATTTGGTTATCGTAGAGTAAAGTTGTGCTGAATTCAAAGGCAGAGGCTAAGGTTCAATGTCAAACCATCAAAAGGAACCTAGAGAATACGATGCCGTCCTCGGCGGCCAAAGTTCAATTCCTGTCAATGCTGCGGTACTCGGAGGCATCCCAGGCGTTAAAAGCCGCTTAGCTTCGCCCGCTGTCGAAGTTAGAATCGCCGCACTCTCTGAAGCGCTGAAATATGGAGAAGCTGGGTTAGATTTGATAAGAATTCAAGCATTGCGGGATAACTCAATGCAGCTAAAATTAGCTGCCTATGCACTGCTGAAAGATAGGGATGACTTAAAGATAAAACCGCAGTTCCAAGACTATCTCCCCACATTTGAATTTGATGTCATCACAGTAGATTCGTATGGGAGAGAAAATAGCCGCACTAAGTCATTTGCTCACTTTTTTCCTGAAGACTTAGGTAACTCAATTGTACTAGAAATGGTTTACATTTCCGGCGGCACATTTATGATGGGTTGCCCCAACGACGAAGAGGGAGTAAATTATCAGCAAAGTCACCAGCATCAAGTCACAGTACCCACTTTTTATGCAGGCAAATACCCCATCACCCAAGCACAGTGGCAAGCAGTGATGGGAAACCACCCATCCCGTTTCCAAGGTGAAAAACGTCCTGTAGAAAATGTATCGTGGGATGATGCCGTAGAATTCTGTGGCAAACTCTCGCTACAAACCGGGAAAAAATATCGCCTATTGAGTGAAGCAGAATGGGAATACGCCTGTCGTGCGGGTACAACAACCCCATTTCATTTTGGGGAAACCATTACCCCGGAATTAGTCAACTATAAGGGATACGGGCGCTACGCAAACGCCCCCACAGGACTTTCCCGTGAACAAACAACCGATGTCGGGAGTTTTCCCCCCAATGCTTTTGGACTGTGCGATATGCACGGCAATGTTTTGGAGTGGTGCAGCGATACGTGGCACGAAGACTGGAACGGTGCACCAACTGACGGAAGTTCCTGGGAAACTGGCAGAAGGGATGTTCGAGTCCTGCGTGGCGGTTCCTGGTTCGATACTGCGCTTACTTGCCGCAGTGCCTATCGTGTCAGGGTTTGTGTGGGCCATCGCTTCCAGCTCATAGGTTTTCGCGTGGCTCTGGTTTTCGCGTAATCTCCGTAGCTAGATGACCTACTTATTTAATAATATCTTTTCTCTTTTGCAGCAGCAAAGTTACGCTTAAATAAACTGCTGCGTGCAATCCTAAAATTCCCCAATTCAAAGCCAAGTTTTGCCAAGTTGGTTGGTAGACTGCACTCTTATCGAATAAGTGCGGTAAGATTGTACGATCGCACAATCTTACCGCACTTTTCTCAACCGTTCACATAATAATCCCGCGTTCCCTTCGCATTCATCGCTTCTCCGAGTCGATTTAACCCGTACACGTAAGCCGCAGTTCTCATGGAAACTGACAATTCCTGAGATTTTTTCCAAATTGCCTCAGTCTCCTCGACCATTTTATGCTTCAACCGCTGATTGACTTCCTCCAGCGTCCAATAAAGCCCGCTGCGATTTTGCACCCACTCAAAATAACTAACCGTTACGCCTCCCGCATTGACTAAAATATCAGGGATTACTTGAATTCCCCTCGCTTCTAAAATCAAATCAGCAGCCGAATCAATCGGCCCGTTAGCTACTTCAAAAATAAACTTAGCCTTAACATCATTAACATTGGCTTCCGTTATTTGATTCTCCAAAGCTGCTGGAACCAGCACGTCTACATCTAATGCTAAAAGCTGTTCATTTGTCAAGATTTCGTGTTCTATAATATTGCAAACTGAACCTTCGCAGTAAAGAGCTTTGATACCTTTGTTAGAGTCTTTAAAACCTCTAATACTGGGGATATCGAGCCCTTGTTTAGCATAAATTCCCCCCTGGGAATCGCTGACCGCAACAACTTTGTAACCTGCTTCCCAGAGCAGTTCTGCTATTTCTGCACCGGCATTACCAAAACCTTGTACTGCTACAGTCGTATCTTGAGGATTTAGCTCAAATTTGGGTAGAATAGTTTGTACTACAAAAAACGCACCCATTGCTGTGGCCGTATCTCTGCCCAAACTGCCGCCGATTGTCACTGGTTTACCAGTCACAACCGCTGGAGAAAGCTGCCGCTTAATAATATTGTATTGATCCATCATCCAACCCATAATCATGGGGTTGGTGTAAACATCCGGCGCGGGAATATCGACATCGGGGCCGATGAAATCTGCGATCGCATCGACATAGCCCCGGCTCAACCGTTCCAATTCCAGTTTGGACAATTCCTTGGGATTGAGAGTAATTCCGCCCTTGGCTCCTCCAAAGGGCAAGTTCAAAACTGCACATTTAAAAGTCATCCAAAATGCTAAGGATTGCACTTCATCAAGGGAGACTCCCGGATGATAGCGCACTCCTCCTTTAGACGGGCCTCTGGTATTGTCGTAGCGCACCCGATAACCTTGGAAAATTCGCAGGGAACCGTCGTCCATCCGCACGGGTATCGATACAATTAAACTGGATTTGGGGTGTTTCAGCCGTTCGATCGTATCCTCGGAAAGGGACACATATTTTAAGGCTCGTTCTAATCGGCGGCTGGCATCGGCAAATAATGATTCAGACATAATAAGACTAAGGAAGAGGTTCGAGGGAATAAGGAAAGCACGACACGGATTTTGACACGGATACACGGATTAATTATTTAGTGTCCGTCAGATTTTGAAGTCAGAGGGAAGAAGGAAGAATAGCTGACATCTTAATTTTAAGTATCTCGGCTGAGCTACTGGTTTTCCTATACATTTTAATTTAATCACAATCCAGGTTGAATTCTGTCAACTGTCAACGGTCAACTGTTCACAAACTGCCTTGTGTCGATCGACTTTTCGAGCAGTGCCAAGCAGCGATTAAGCAGATACACTTAGAATAGAGGGTGATATTTAAGCTCAAGCCGCAATTTGAGTTCGATCGCTCAAATCACTGCCAGCCATCAGGGGAATTAAATTCTGAAATAGATCGAGGCTTTAGCTGACGTTAGAAACTGAATTATTATTATGGTTGGACTCCTAGCCGCCCTATCTGCGTCTGCGGCAGGGGGTATGAGAATTGCCCTGCCCCTGCTGTTAATTGGTTTGTTGCGGATTGACAAACTTTGGTCGGAAATACCTCTATTGTCGGGGGTTCCCCCCCAAGTGGCTATCACCATCTTGGTGAGTTGGTCGCTGTTAGAGTTATTTGCTTCTAAAACCTTTGTGGGACAGCGGGTACTGCAAATTGTGCAAATTATTTTCAGCCCCATTGTAGGAGCAATTATGGGAATTACGATCGCTCAGGTAAGTTCGATCGAGGAAATTATTGCTCACCCTTGGATGCTTTGGATAATTGGTATTGTCGGAGGTTTGTTGGCTTTAGTGCTGCAACTGGTACAAGCAGGATGGTTTTACCGGCTGCAGGGTTTGCCGATTTGGGTGATTTTCCTCCAAGATGTTCTGTGCATTTCCTTGGTTTTGTTTGCCTTTGACGCCCCGCGGCAGGGAGGATTAGTGGCTATGATCCTGCTGTGGCTGGCAATTCGCAGTTCTAAAGAGTGGTATCGATGGTACCGAAGTCAGGGAATACCGGGCGATCGGCGAAATCCCCGCCGCAGCAAGCGCGATCCTGATTAGTTAGTGATTAGTTATTGGTGATTAGTTATTGGTGATTAGTCATATCGCTTACGGTTGTTTCGGAATGATTTAACCGCAGAGGGCGCAGAGGGCGCAGAGGAAGAGAAGAGAGAGATGAATAATTCCGATACCAACGGATTTTATATCATTAGTCATTTTTAACAACAGTGAACAGTCAACAGTCAACTGTCAACAGTCAACTGTCAATTTAAACTGATATCTTGTACCATTCTCGCTTAACAGGCAAGATGCCTGTTCCACAATAAAATTCACTCTTTGTGGAACAGGCATCTTGCCTGTTCATAAAAAGCTTATTGAGAATGGTGCAACATTTGAGTTTAAAGCAATCCGATCGAGTGTAGCGGGCCCTGACCCGTAATTAACTCTAGCAATAGTGCCACAAAACCAATCATCGCCACACGACCGTTCCAGACTTCCGCCCCCGTGGTCAAGCCCCACTCCCACTGCTCTTGAGGGTACATTTTCACTTTTTTGGAAGGGCGTATCACATCAGAGAATTTAACGCTGGGAGATTCGATCGACTCGATGACTAAATCAGCCAAGGCTTCAATAAACACCGGATGAGTATTCAGGGCGGGCACTCGGTAGAAATTTTCAATCCCCGATTCTTCGGCTAATTCTCGATACTCCATGTCAATTTCTTGTAGAGTCTCGATGTGTTCGGAAACAAAACTAATCGGAACTACCAACAAATCTTGGACTCCATTTTCTGCCAATTCGGTAATGGCGTCTTCGGTGTAAGGCTTGAGCCATTCCACCGGGCCAACCCGACTTTGATAAGCTAGAGTGTGTTCGTTCGATCGATCTAAATGTTCCATAATCAGACGAGTGCAATCTTCAATCTCGCGCTGATAGGGGTCTCCAGCCTCTTCTACGTAGCTGAGGGGGACGCCGTGGGCGCTGAAAAAGATGTGAACTCGATCGGGATTCGGATTGTGGTCTAGTTGTTGGGCTATCAATTCCGACATTGCCTGAATGTAACCAGGCCGCTGATACCAAGAAGGAATCGCGGTATATTGTATATCCTTGAGGGCAGGATCTTTGCCCCACATTTCTTCTAACTGCCGGAAGCTAGAACCGCTGGTGCTGATGGAAAATTGAGGATACAGCGGCAATATTGTCAAATGTTCAATGCGATCTCGCTTAATTTTGGCGATCGCTTCTTCGGTAAAAGGATGCCAGTAGCGCATCCCCACGTATACTCGAGCATCTTGTCCCTTTTCTTGCAAGAGTTCTTGCAGGGCTAGGGCTTGTTCCTCGGTAATTCGCCGCAAAGGAGAGCCGCCACCGATTTGGCGGTAGTTTTCCTGGGATTTTTGAAAGCGCAGGGTCGAAATTAACCAGGCGAGCGGTTTTTGCATCCACGGAAACGGAATGCGAATGATTTCCGGGTCAGCAAACAAGTTGAACAGGAAAGGACGGACATCCTCGATTTGATCTGGCCCGCCCAAGTTTAATAGCAATACTCCCACACGACCCATAGCGGTTACAGCTCTCCCATCGTCTCAGTTCTGTTACTTATCTTTATCATATGACACTCCTCGACTATCAGGCGCGAGGATTCTTGGATCAATGACTGACCTTACTATTCACTATCCTTACGGCAATGCTTAAACCTTTCAACCGTGGTCTACCACCAATTGACGAGCTTAACTTAGTGAATCCCAGAGGGTCTATCTCCCCAAGCGTACTAGGATACGAACCTAGAGTTCAGGCGTGCCCCGCCTTACTTGAACCGTCAACAAAGTGTTTCGTTCTCTGGATATTGGGATGTTATTTTTAAATCCCTAGCTGTATAGCGAGTTTTCGCTGCTCTTTGCCCCTAAATTTATGCCTGAAAGTGTGTCTTAACTGTTTCACGATGGCAAAGGAGTTTCACCTTGGCAACTTAATTCTAACCTGACTTAGGATTGTTTTGTCAAACATTTCACGTTTATCCAATAGAAAGCCGTCCTATAAGGACGGGGTTTTAAACCCAGTTTTTTGATAATATCTTAAGTCGATAGCAAGGTATACATAATTTTGACTGTGGCAACAATTTTTAGAGATTTAAGTTATCGGTATCAGTGTCTCTAGGATTGCGATCGCACCTCTGGCTGCTTTGAGCGTAGGCGGCCATCCTCGTTTCGGTCAACTAGCCTGGGAAAATTTCACCGTCAGCGCCGAAACTCAAGTTTTAGACGGTTGCTGCGGTAGCGGTCAAACTAAGCAATTTCTGGTGCAATATTTCCCGGATGTCACAGGACTTGACGCTTCGCAGCGATTGCTGGAACTGGCCAGGAAAAATGTACTATCAGCCAATTATGTAGAGGCTTTTGCTGAGTCGATGCCTTTTCCCGACTGTCAGTTTGACACGAGTACACAGCAGGGTTGCTATGCAAGAAATGTGATCGGCCCAATTGCCAAAAATATTTCACGAATTATACCGCGTGCTTAAGCCCGGTGGTCTATTCATTTTGGTAGATTTTCATCTACCCACCAATCTGGTTTTTTGGGCAGGGTTGGCTGTATTTTTGTTGTTATTGGAGACTGAAACTGCTTGAAAGTCGCTCGAAACTGACTGGGGAGTTTGTTGGCAGAGGTAGAATGGCGATCGTACAATTCCGAAGGAACTCCACAACCAAAACTTTATGCTGACGGCAGCATTCAAGTAATCCAAGTTCAAAAGTCAGTTGACAGTTGTCAGTTGACAGTTGTCATTAGTGCGCGGGGAAGAAACCGGGTTTCTACGAATTTTGGGTTGAGTGACGATAAATATCGGGAGAAACCCGGTTTCTGAGGTCGGCGCGCGCATCTTACTATACTTGTCAACTAATGACTAATGACTAATGACTAATGACTAATGACTAAACAAACTTTTTCGCTTCTGCCAAAGCTGCCTCAAACTTGAGCAATACATCCTTTTCGGTGTGAATAGCTTTCTCTTGTTCCAGCAGCGGGCGACCAAAGCGAAAAATGCCGTCCTGTTCTACGTGGTCTACATAAGGCAGCGTTTCTGGATGCGGCAAAAATTTTCTGCCGATTGGGTACGGCGTGTGGAAAGAAAAACTAAAATCGGGAAACTTGTCGCTTTTGATTTCGAGATAGTAAAGCGAGTAATAATCTTTGATGTCGGAGTACACGCATTCGCGGCACTTATTTACAAGTTTGCGGTTCTGATAGAAAAAATCCCACTTATCCCAAAAGTAGCCATCTTTCATCATTTCCTGGTGGTCGTCGCACAGTTCGAGATATAATTTGTCAGAATCCGCCGGACGGTAGAAGTAAAGCATGGCGTAGGGCATTTCAATCAGTAACTTGACTGCTTGATTTTTTCGCTGATACCATTCCTGCTGGTGAGTTTCGTAGACTTCCTTATATTTATTAATGGCTTTAAAGCTGTTGAGCTGATTTTCTTTTGCCCAGCGCGATGCCCAAACTGTCCAGTAAGCTAGCTGGAAGGTTGCTGAAATTTCCGCCGAACCTTGTTCTTTCCAGTCGGCAATGATTTTTTCCCAAGCTGAACTAAAAGCTAGTCGTGATTGTTCGTTTTCTTCAGGCTTTTCTGTATTGATTGGGGTGGGTATTTGGTGATTATTTTTAATGAGCCCTTTGGGTTCTTTGCGCCAATTATTAATATCGGTTGGCGTTAGACTTAAGATGAATCTTCTGTCGTGAACGGGATATTCTAGATGGATTCCTGATTTGCGGAAAGAGCGGTATTCTAAAATAGGGAGTTTGTCTTGTTCAATCCACTGCTGGCGTTCTGCTGGCGAACACTTGAGCATTGCTTCTAATTCAGCAGGATCGACGGCTAATTCACTTTTGAAGGTCTCCCAAAATCTTTCTTGTTCGGCGGGATTTGCTTCCAGCAGGGATACAATTCGGTTGACGAGATGATCTGTTTGATCTGGGCAATTTTCGGGAAGTCCTAAGAAGTCGAGGAGTTTGGTCTTGAGTATTCGTCTGGCTGAGATTAGCTCGGCTAACATGAGAAGCTCCAGTAGAGTCATGACTTGCGCCCTTGAACTGGCAAGATTTGCACAAGTCTTATCGGAAAGTTGGGTTTAAAACCCCGTTCTTCTAGAACGGCTTTAATTTCTTAAATCTATTCTAACAATACTCCGGACAGTTTTTGGAACGATACTACAAGCTTACGCGGGGCAAGGATCATAAAAAAGTCGAATTAAATGTAAGTCCGGCGTGGATCTGACATTGATTTAATTATCCATAGTGGCTCAAAGTCTTAGAGCATAAGCCATTGGGCCCTATAAAAACTGTCCGGACTATTGTTCTAAAAAATCAGGGAATTGCTGGTTTTTTGTAGTATACTGCAAAAGTCAAGGTTAAACTCCTTTGCCCTCGTGAAACAGTTAAGACACACTTTTAGGCACAAACTGGGGACACAGAGCGGCGAAAACTCTTAAAACAGCTAGGGGATTAATACATCCTCGTTACCAGAAAACAAAGAACTTTTTCATTTGTTAGGTAGGGTAGGGCATATCCGAACTCTAGGCTCAGTATCCTAGTACGCTTTTGGAGACAGACCCAAAGAGGGTGTTGTGAGTTAAGCTCGTCAATTGGTAGTATTTCCTACGGTTGAAAAGTTTAAGAATTGCCGGGAGGACATGGCGCTTAAAGGTTAGTCGATGAATTAAGAATCCCCACGCCTTTAGGCTGGGGAGTGTCAAATATCTTAATAGATTCTCCTGGGTTGTCGGCAATTGAAATGTCCGCGCGAGCGAAGCTATCCCGATCGCGCCTGCTGGCCCGTTGCGGTAGGGTATCGCCCAACCTCCGCCCCCTCCCTAAGCTAAAATACTCAAAACCAGGGCAAAAGACCGATCGACCTTTTGCCCTTATTGGCTAAAATCGATAATTGCGATCGCGCACCCACAAACTCACAGGCACAGCATGGCCTGTTTTGTCAACCTTTACTTCTACCAAAAAAGATTGTCGCTGGTTCCTTTGAGCTTCGCTAATCTCCTGATTGACTTTTTCCCTTTCACCCTCTGGCATATAATAAGTTTCTAAGCCGTATTCCATCTGGAAACCGTCATATTTGCCCTTAATTGCGATTTGATTGGCGGGCAAATTGGCGGGATTTTCCAGACTAATGCGGACGGGTTTCCAAGCTTGGGGGCGGCCGGGATTAGTCGCCGCTTTTGGCGCTTCTAAGATTACATAAAAACTCGTTTTTGCCTTGACACTCTGCGTATTTTGTGGACAAACAACCCCGGAGGTACAATATATTTTTTCCGCAGGTAAATCTTTCCAGCCGGGGAGTTTTTGGAGATTTGTGCGATCGGAAATATCATAGCTCAAAACTTGGTAATATCCGCGCAAAAAGTCGTAAGGATCTACTGGTGCTGTTTGCAGGACAACTGTTTTGCCAGTAATAAAAGTGTAAACGGCGGTGGCGGGTACGGCGGCAATTAGTCCGATTTGCAGCAGCAAAGGAACCCACAGCCGCCACGCAGGAAGGCGTTTGGCAGCGGGGGGAAGGGTGAATGATGGGGGATTAGGGCTGGTATCTGCTATTTCGGAACTTGGATGTGTTAAATCAGGATTTTCGGTGTTCATATTGGGAATTGGGAATTGGTTCGCAGAATAATATCGTTGAGCTTTGAATCGGCATAATCATCTTCCGAGTGCAGTGCAAGGGGGACGATCGCACTATAGTAGAATGCTCCTATTCATCGGGGATTTTTGCGAAGTGGCGCTCGAACCACAAACCCGCAGCAATTACGCCAATTCCGCACAAAACAAATACAAAAGATTTGAGCAACAATTCTGTGTTATATTCAAACACTCGGCTGATAATTTGCAGGGTGATTAATACCATGCCTCCCCAAAAATTCCGGCGGTTTCCTAAAGCTAAACCTTCTCGGATTAAGCCGACAGCGAGCAAAAATAATAAAACATTGAACAGAAAAGTTGCTAATTGAGGAATGGGGGTAAAACTGAGGTGAAAAAGCGGTATTAAGGCGCTGGCGAGGATTAAAATGCCGATCGCACTTGTGGTCAAATCCACACCATTTTGTTTCGGCCGCCGGAGTTCCAAACGTCCCAAACGCAGCCACTCAAACACCGTGAAACCGCCCAAAACAGCCACATTTGCCAGCAAAACCCAATCCGGCTTAGTTGGCGCAGGATTCGACGAATCTTGCCACAACCAGTGGAAAGAAAGAAAATAAAATAAACTGGCGAGAAACAGCAGTGCTAAACTGCGGGCGGTAGGTTGAAACAGCTTGCTGCGTACCTTCGGCCAGATTGCATCGTCGTATCCCCACAGCAAAGCGGGCGGTAGGGCACAAAAAATTGCAGCAGCCCAGGTTGGATTTAACCCTTGGACTATAGAAACTTGTAGGGAAAAAATTATCGCGATCGCACCTATGGCAAAAATAGCACGCGATCGACACCAATAAGCCAGCGGCACAAACATTATACTGGCTGCGATCGGCATTTGCCGCACCAAAACTTCCAGCCAAGAAAACTCGACTTTGGAAGACCAATCTAACACGGCAAGCCAATAGCCTAAACCGATTAAAAGTGCGGACAAAACGCCCAAGGAAGTCAACCGCAAACTGTAAGCCATTCCGAGCACGCCGATTCCCCAAGTGAGGTAAAGTCCGTAGGAAGAACCGCCAATGTGGAACATTTGCGCCATCAATGCCATATTTGCTCCTAAAATCAGAGCTCCTAACAGCAACAATCCTTCACCTAGGAGTTTGTTTCGCCCTTTTGTTGCGGGCATATTGGGATGGGAGTTTTTGCTTCGGGATGGGGGAATTCGCCACAGATAGAAACCTGCTGCATTGACTGCTACGAAAAGACTTAGCAGCAGTGCCACTCTCACTTCGCGCGACCAAACTTGCCAGTTTGCGGCTACAAAGGTGATGACTCCTATACCGAGGAGAATGCCGCCGAGACTCATCAGAATGCTGAGGAATCGGTTGCGGGAGGCGGTTTCGAGTGTGTTGAATTGGTAGCGTTCCGAAAGTTGTTGGTAGAATGAAGTGTCGATGAGTCCTTCTGCTTGCCAGAGTTTGGCTTGTTCTCGCAACTCGCGCCGAAATTTATCTGAAATCATTTTTAATATTCCAGAGGATTTGAACTGTGATAGTTTTTAATATGTCACTTGTGGGTCGATTGTCGATGGAGGCTGGGACACCTGCTGAACTTGCACAGCAGATTTGATTGATATCCTTCGGCTGTTCAAACCGTTTCTACATAAACAAACTCCCAGCAGAAAGAAACGAATAAATCAAGGAATGTAATATTATGGTACAAGCTCAATCTAAAAAATTAACTTTTGACGAGTACCTTAATTACTCAAATGATACGGGTCAACGCTATGAGTTAATTGATGGGGAGTTAATAGCTTTGCCACCAGAATCTGAACCTAATAATTTCATTGCTAACTATCTATTTTTCTATCTTGCTAGCAGCGGGCTAGTGCCACTCAGGCTGATTAAAACGCATAATTGCGAGGTTCAAGTTGCCGTTTTGCGATCGGGAGATGCGGCCAACCGCTACCCCGATTTGATAATTCTGGAACCTGAACACATTCCGCTGACAGCAATCAGGCTAACTATCACCTTCGATATGCTGCCTCCTCGGTTTGTTGTGGAGGTAGTCAGTCCGGGTAGAGTGGGCAGGGATCGGGATTACGAGCGCAAACGAGCTCAGTACGCAGCGCGGGGCATCGCAGAGTATTGGGTTATCGATCCAATAGAAGAAGTGGTGACGGTTTTGCGGCTTGAGGAGGGGCAATATGTTGAGGTTGGGGTATTTCGGGATGGAGAGGCGATCGTATCTCCGATGTTTCCACAGCTAAGTTTGACGGTTCAACAGATTTTGAGTGGAGAGGTTTAAGGGCGTATCAATAGCTAATTGGTTAGCATTCATCTAACCACCTACCGATTAGTGAAAATCTCCACCCTCAACCTGATTAAGGCTATGTTTCAATCCCTGATAGGGATTTAGGTTGATTGCAACTTGAAGACGCAAAACAAGAGTTAGATATCCTTAAATCTGTTTCAATCCCTGATAGGGATTTAGGTTGATTGCAACCTGTAAGTTTCGCTCTAACAGTTACACAATTTTTAGATAGTGACGTGAGAATATCACCAACCTTACTTTGCTAAATAAATCTAGGCGGGGAAACTTCTATTTCCCCGCCTAAGTCCTGTAAACCCTGCTAGAAGAAATTAAGTTTTAAAAAACTATTGACTCACTGCATTTTCGTGAGCTGTCCAATATTCCTCCATACTACCTTCCGGGCGAACCCGACTCAACCCAGCCCATATTGCAGTATCAGTCACAAAAACTACAGTCCCTTGTTGTAGGCTTAAACATTCACCCGATTTATAAGCTGTTAGAAGTCCCTTAACAAAAGCCTGCGTATCACCATTTACAAGAGTCTCACCTAGAGACTGATAGTAATCCTTATGGACACATCCATAAGCAACTTTCGAGGATACTACCTTCTTCAATCCCTCAGCATTAACCGGACTAACTACAACAAATAGGGTTATAGCCAGCATTACAACGATGAAAACTATCTTTTTCATATTTTTGTTTTTGTTGGGGTAAACAAATAGATATTAACAGCATACACCCTTAAACCCGCCCTTTACATCAACACCCCACACCATAAGTTTCAATCCCTGATAGGGATTTAGGTTGATTGCCACGAGATCGTTAATGGTGTTTTGACTGCAAACTTTGTGTGGTTTCAATCCCTGATAGGGATTTAGGTTGATTGCAACTTACTTTTCCTAGCTTTCTCAACGTTGCTCAAATTGCGGTTTCAATCCCTGATAGGGATTTAGGTTGATTGCAACAAAAATAGTGGCTTAATGGTTTCAATGCTACTTGTTTCAATCCCTGATAGGGATTTAGGTTGATTGCAACTTGATGTATTTAGATTCCCCAAATATGATGGCTATGAGTTTCAATCCCTGATAGGGATTTAGGTTGATTGCAACGAGCGCTTTAGTGTTTCCGAATACGCTTACTTGGTTTCAATCCCTGATAGGGATTTAGGTTGATTGCAACAAGGGACTGGCAAAAGCTAATATTCGTGTTTCAGAAGTGGGTTTCAATCCCTGATAGGGATTTAGGTTGATTGCAACGGCTTCACTGATAGAGGAACTGTAGTTTATCGAGTTTCAATCCCTGATAGGGATTTAGGTTGATTGCAACTATCGAAATTTTCTGCATGATGGTTTTGCGCCATTAGTTTCAATCCCTGATAGGGATTTAGGTTGATTGCAACTCCACGAACTTGAGATTTGGAATTTCAATCAAGTGTTTCAATCCCTGATAGGGATTTAGGTTGATTGCAACGCTATTTGTCCCGGATGATACCCGTAATTGTTGGCGTTTCAATCCCTGATAGGGATTTAGGTTGATTGCAACTTCGATTTTTTTGTACCTGATACTTCTTTGAGAGATGATGTTTCAATCCCTGATAGGGATTTAGGTTGATTGCAACAACTATTTTTTACTACGATACTCGTCAACAAGCTTGTTTCAATCCCTGATAGGGATTTAGGTTGATTGCAACAAATCCTGAAACCCGCCCACGATATCGTGAGTGGTTTCAATCCCTGATAGGGATTTAGGTTGATTGCAACTGTATATCGATTTAATCTAGTTAGTAAATGGCAAGGTTTCAATCCCTGATAGGGATTTAGGTTGATTGCAACGAACTGGTGCGACTAACACCGAGGTTCCAGGGACATTGTTTCAATCCCTGATAGGGATTTAGGTTGATTGCAACTTGGGCGATCGGGTTAGAAACGCCGCGCAAGCCGTGTTGTTTCAATCCCTGATAGGGATTTAGGTTGATTGCAACTTACCCGTAAAGCATTAGCGATAAAATGTGGGTACGTGTTTCAATCCCTGATAGGGATTTAGGTTGATTGCAACTCTAGTGTGTAAGGATCTTGTGGTGTTACGTTTGCCTCTGTTTCAATCCCTGATAGGGATTTAGGTTGATTGCAACCTGCACTAATGGATGCTTTGAATATATTCGCCGGGTTTCAATCCCTGATAGGGATTTAGGTTGATTGCAACAGTGGGTTTCTGAAACTTTTACTGTATTTAGTTTTCAAGGTTCGTTTACGTCTGTACATATTAAAAGTACCATCTCAATACCGACCTGTCAAGAGGCAAAATTTTCAACAAGCCTCAAAACCTTTCACTGCAAGCAATACAGCATTGGCGTCGGATTTTTCATAAAGTGCCTTAAACCCATACTACGCAACTGATACAGCCGAAAAAAATTACCCCCTCAAAAAAACACCTACCCATAGGCGCAAATTTTATCCATCAACCCGATTCAAATTCCAGTCATAGGGCAAAAAAACGATCGCCCATCCATCACCCACAGCAGCCTCCGGCCCCAAATAACCGCCCACATACTCAGCCACCGAACCCGCCGCCTTTACAAAATCCTCGCCGTACCACTTAAAAATCTTGCTCAAATAAAGCGTCTTTTTCTCGGCATCATATCGCACCTTATCAGGATTGTGAATAAAACGGCTGGCATCCGCTTCTAGTTGAGTCCGTACCGACTCCGGGAAATAAGCCCCCCGGCGCAGCAGCGGGCACCCGACAGAAGCGCAAACTAATGCAAAATGGATGCGCGGTTCCGCAAATTCCGGCCGCAAAATTGCGTGTTCGATTTGATTGAGACTGTACTTTTTGCCGCCAATAATCGTATTTGAACGAGTGAAAAAATCCAAAAAACTCAGCCAGTTGGGAATTCCCAAAACTTTCGGACGGATGGACGCGATCGGATATACTTCCAGAACTTGAGAAATTGCGATCGCATTGTACGCATTCAGCCACAACGCCAGCCGCGCATCCGCATCAGTACCATCCGCCAAATCCACATCCGCCAAACTTTCCAGCCACCCCCTCAAAACATCGGCCCCTTCAGCTTTCCAGCCCCGATAATTGACGCGGCCGAAATCGTCAACGTAGCGTTGCAGCAACTCGTCCCAAGTCGTAAAGTCGATCGTAGCGATCATTTATTACTATCCATATGATAAGGCGGGCATTGCTTTAACTTCTGCTTCTATTTAATACTACCCTCAACCCAAATAACACCTGCAACGGTAGCATTTTTTAGATTCGACCCGTTAAACGGACTCTGGATTAAATTAGCTTGAGTAAAATTAGCGCCTTGTAAATTAGCTGGCCGCTAAGAAGCCCCGCTCAAATTTGCCCCCGATAAATTAGCTTCCCTAAAATTTGCTTCTCTCAAATCTGCCCCTTGCAAATTCGCATTTGCTAAACTCGCGTACCGCAGGGGAATGTGGATCAAATCGCCGCCCGGACACTGGTTAGTTTACCGCAACTAATTGACTTGCTGCGGGTTAGGTGCAATCACTGGTGTAGCCAACCCGAAAATCATTCCCGATGAAACTGCTCTCAAAGTTACAGATTTCCTGCTCTTTACCTTCTACAATTTTAAAAGATTCTTAATTTCAATTTCAATGGGGATCGGTTTCTTCCGGCACAACACCAATCCCACTTTGACCTGCAATTTTTTAAATTCCACTTACCTCCATAACACACTATGAGCGATCGAACCAACTTTTTCGATAAACTGTTAGCGGCTGTTGAAAGCAATCAAAGTTTGCTTTATTTAGCCCTCGACCCCGACCCGGAAACCTTGCCCGCCCTGGTTTCCATGACTGGGGAAGAGACTCAAACTTTTGTAACTGATTTGTTGTCAAAGCTGAAAAGTGCGATCGACCAAACAGCCGATTTAATCTGTGCCTGCAAAATCACCCTCGGTTTTTACCAATCTCTCGGTATTCCCGGTTGGGCATTGCTGCAAGAAATTTTAACAATTATTCCCCCTCACCTGCCAGTAATTTTAGATGCCAAACACTGCGATTTAAATACCAGCACAGTGTTTGCCAAAATTGTATTTCAAGACTGGCGAGTTGACGCTATTACTTTAAGTCCCTATCCCGGATTCGACCAAGTAGCGCCATTTTTGTTATACGCTGGAAAAACTGTTTTTGTCCTCTGTGCCACCGCCAACCCGTCAGCGGCGGCTGTGCAAGAATACCCCACGCCAGAAAATCCTTTGTACTTGCAATTAGTCCGACTCTCTCAAACTTGGGGAACTCCCGAAAAACTCGGTTTAGAAGTAGGAATAATGCCGGATATGTTAGCCCGCATCCGCAAAGAGGCTCCTGAACGCCTAATTTTAGTCGAAGGAGACATCGCCGAAGAAAATGACCTCACAGAAGAAAACGACCTCGCACAACTGCTGGCGGCCGGTTTAAGCAAGAATGGTGAAGATTTGCTGCTGCCAGTCCCCCCAAGTTTATTAGCGGGGAAAGAGCCGCGCCGAGAAATTGAGAAATTGCGGGATAGTATTAATAAACAGAGGCTGCGGGCGATCGAAGGTAGTCCCACTTGCGAACTGTGGCTGCCGGATGTTTGCTTTTTGCAACCGGAACCTCACCGCGATTTAATCTTGCAACTTTATGACATCGGCTGCGTAGTTTTTGGCGACCACGTACAAGCATCGGGAGCCGTATTTCCATATTACATCGACTTGCGGAAAATTATCTCAATTCCCCAGATTTTCCATCAAATTGTCAGCGCTTATGCAGACATTCTCAAGGATTTAAAATTCGATCGCATTGCGGGAATTCCCTACGGTTCTTTACCCACAGCAAC
The DNA here is from genome assembly GCF_036700475.1 of Microcoleus sp. T2B6. Taxonomy (NCBI): domain Bacteria; kingdom Bacillati; phylum Cyanobacteriota; class Cyanophyceae; order Oscillatoriales; family Microcoleaceae; genus Microcoleus; species Microcoleus sp. T2B6. The sequence goes on from NZ_JAUBOZ010000006.1 coordinate 75,559, forward strand.
GGGTTTAGCATTGCGGATGGAACGCCCGATGATTTTCCCGCGCAAGGAGGTGAAAACTTACGGTGCAGGCAAATTGATTGAGGGGCATTTTCAGGCAGGAGAAACGATTGTCGTAGTCGATGATATTTTGATTAGTGGCAAAAGCGTAATGGAAGGCGCGGCTAAGTTAAAATCGGCTGGCTTGAATGTGGAAGATATCGTGGTATTAATCGACCACGAACAGGGAGTCAAAGATAAGATGCAGGCCAACGGTTATCGCGCCCATTCTGTGTTAGCGCTTTCGGAGATAGCTGAAGTTTTGTATCGAGCAAATCGCATTGATACCGAGCAATTCAATCTTTTGAAACCGGAACATTAAATTATAAAATTTCTAGTTACCAGGCTCTGCCTGGTAATTAAGATCCGGAGGCTCTGCCTCCAAAATTCTGTCTCGTTTGCCTTGTTTTAATGGAGGCAGAGCCTCCTGAAAGGCGTTACCAGGCAGAGCCTGGGAACGAGTAAAGGTAAACAAATCAACCTTGCAAAACTTCAATTAAAGCATCGCCCATTGCCCGACAGCCGACGAGTTTCATGCCTTCTGACATGATATCACCAGTGCGATAACCTCGATCCAAAACTTCGACAACTGCTTGCTCAATTTTATTAGCAGCTTCCGGCTGATTTAAGGCGTAGCGCAGCATCATTGCCGCACTCAAAACTTGCGCGATGGGATTGGCTTTATCTTGTCCCGCGATGTCTGGTGCGGAACCGTGCACGGGTTCAAAAACTCCCGGCCCGCTTGCTCCCAAACTAGCAGAAGGCAGCATTCCAATACTACCAGTTAGCATCGCCGCCGCATCGGAAAGAATGTCGCCGAATAAATTGCCCGTGACAATTGTATCGAACTGTTTCGGCCAGCGAATTAACTGCATGGCTGCGTTGTCAACGTAGAGGTGAGAAAGTTCGACATCAGGGTATTCGGAAGAAAGGGCAATAATACGATCGCGCCACAGTTGCGAAACATCCAAAACATTCGCTTTATCAACGGAACACAGCCTTTTTCCCCGCTTCCTGGCAGTCTCAAAAGCGACTCGCCCGATTCTGTCAATTTCCGACTCAGTGTAAGCCATCGTATTGACACCGCGTTTTTCCCCTGTTTCTGTCTCAAAAATACCTTTCGGTTTGCCGAAATAAATGCCGCCTGTGAGTTCGCGGATTACCATAATATCCACGCCTTCGACAACTTCCCGTTTCAAACTAGAAGCATCAACCAATTGCGGTAAAATAGTCGCCGGCCGCAAATTTGCAAACAATCCCAATCCGGCGCGCAGTCCTAATAATCCCGTTTCTGGGCGCTGTTCGCGGGGCAAATTATCCCACTTGTAACCGCCAATAGCTGCCAACAATACTGCATCGCAGTTGCGGCATTTTAAGAGTGTTTCTTCTGGCAGCGGATTGCCTGTTGCATCAATAGCAGCGCCGCCCATTAAAGCTTCTTGAAATTCAAAGCCGATGTCCAATTGTTGACCGACAAGTTTCAGGACATCTACCGCCACAGCGATAATTTCAGGGCCGATGCCGTCTCCTGGTAAAAGAGTGATGCGGTAGTTTTGAGTCATATCGATTTTGGAGTTTTGATTTGAGATTTGAGATTGAGAGTTAATGGGAATTCTTTGGAAATGCAAGACATTCTCACAAGGTTATAATCATATCAGGATAAGCAACCTCAGAATTCATTATGACATTCCCGACTTACCCGCCTGCTCAAGCTGAACCGCCTTTAGACCCCCGGCAGAGTTTGCCAACAATGTATGATTTACCCAGCGAAGACCCAAAGGAGCCCGGTTTGCCAGATACATTTCATTTAGATCAGCCGCAACTCTTGGAATTCACGTTTTTGCCGCCGGGATGGGATGCCGAACAAGTCTTTACAGCCAGCGACCTAAATTTGTATTACGATGCAACACAACCGCGCTGGCATAAACGGCCGGATTGGTTTGCTGCGGTGGGTGTGCCAAGGCTTTATCAAGGGCGCGATATGCGTTTGAGTTATGTAGTTTGGCAAGAACGGGTAAATCCGTTTGTGGTGGTGGAATTGCTATCGCCGGGAACTGAAGATGAAGATTTAGGGCGGACTGTTCAGCAAGCTGGGGAAGCGCCGACTAAGTGGCAAGTTTATGAACAAATTTTGCGGATTCCTTACTATTTTGTGTTCAGTCGCTACACGGATGAATTGCGAGCTTTTCATCTTGTAGGAGGCCACTATGAACCGGCCGAATTAATTGATGGGCGGTTATTTATTCCTGAGTTGCAGTTGAGTTTAGGTTGGTGGCAAGGCACTTATAAGAGTATGAATCGGTTGTGGTTGCGGTGGTTTACGGCCCAAGGAGGGTTGATTTTGAGTCCGGGTGAAAGGGCGACGGCGGCGGAACGGCAACTGATAGAAGCTCAACAGCAAGTTCTAGAATCTCAACAGCAACTGACAGAATCTCAACAGCAACTGACAGAATCTCAACAGCGAGAGGAAAGACTAGCGGCGCGGTTGCGGGAGTTAGGCATCGATCCTGAACAGTTGGTGTGAAATACCCAAACTAAACGGAGTACCGTTATAGTTCGGGCTTCGTGTCTCATTTGCCATTGCTCTGTTGGGAATACCCGTTACCGAGTATTCGTCACTGAAGACGATCCGAGTCTTACACAGCATCTCTGGCTTTGCAGCCTTTATCCCTTCGTAGGGAACCCACGCAGAAGCCCTGTTTCCCAAGGCAAAATTTTTCTTCGTGCAACAAACATGGCTTATTTTTTACAGCAGGGCGTTACCTTACCAACCAGCGGTCTGTTCTTTCCCCCTTTCTCTCGCAGTTATCCTTGGTAAGCATATTACTGCTACTGTGACCTATTGTTTGCAGTCGAGTGGGTGGGTCGCAACCACTTATATCTTACACGTTTCTGTTAGAAAATCCGGGAATTGTCGATCTTTTTCACAGACCTTGCTCGGCTTATATCCCCGCGCTAAACGGAGTACCGTTATAGCGTGGGACTTACGCCGATTGAGTTAATAGTTCTCGCACCCAAGCCTGGTGAAACCCGGTTTCTTCCTTCTATTTCTCGTGGCTGGTCCCGAAACTCGTAGAAACCGGGTTTCTAGCCTCCATCCATAATTCTTGCTTGAGTATTCCAAAAGCCCGATAGCCCATAACGCCTTTTCAACTCCTCGAATCCGCGCAACAGGAGTGAAATAAGATAAAAATAGTTCGATCGCACGCACGTACAAAAAAATCGGCAAGGAGTCGCACCAGTGGCAGAGGGCGAAGGCATACCAACATCAGCACAGATTGATTCTCGGGACTATTCTTGGGCATTTTGGCCAGTTGTCCCCCTCTATCCCTACAGCAAGCGGCGCACCATCCGCAAGGAAATAGTCAAGGACACAATCTGGACTTTTGACCAACTACAAGGCATTTTCTACGTTGTCGTCCCGATTCGGATGACAGTAATTAAACTAGAACCCGAAGGCCTTCTCGTCTACGCCCCCGTTGCACCGACTCCTGAGTGCATCCGCTTGGTAAAGGAGTTAGTAGCGGAGCACGGCGAGGTGAAGTACATCCTGCTGACAACGGTTTCGGGCATCGAGCACAAAGTTTTTGTCGGCCCCTTTGCGAGGAGTTTTCCCAAAGCGCAGGTGTTGGTGGCCCCGCAGCAGTGGAGTTTCCCGGTGAATTTGCCGCTGAGTTGGCTGGGTTTGCCTGCGAAACGCACCTCTGTACTGCCCTTTGACAGCAGCAACACGCCCTTAGCCGATCAATTTGACTGGGCAATTCTCGGCCCGCTGGATCTGGGTTTGGGCAGATTTGCTGAAGTTGCGTTATTTCACAGACGATCGCGCACGCTGATGTTAACAGATTCCATAGTTTCCATTCCCGAAAATCCGCCCGCGATCGTCCAACTCGACTCTTACCCGCTGCTGTTTCACGCCAAAGACAGCGCCTTGGACACGGTGGCAGACACCCACGAAAATCGGCGCAAAGGGTGGCAGAGAATCGCCTTATTTGCCATGTATTTTAGCCCCAGCGTGCTGGAAGTGCCACCGTGGTCACAGGTATTTGCCAGCGCACGCAAAGCGCCAGAACGCTCTAGGAAAGCTTATTTCGGGTTATATCCGTTCAAGTGGAAAAAACATTGGGAGCGATCTTTTGAGGCTTTGCGAGGAGGAGGGCGGTTGTTTGTCGCGCCGATTTTGCAGACTTTGATTCTCAACCGCGCCCCCAGGGAAACTCTCGATTGGGTGGATAAAGTGGCGAGTTGGGACTTTGAAAAAATTGTACCTTGTCACTTCGATGGTGCGATCGACTCCCGGCCGCGTGAATTTCGCCAAGCATTCTCGTTTCTGGAAAAACACTCGCCTGTTAATTCCTTACCCGAAGATGATTTTAAATTGCTCAGGCAGATTGATGCGGGTTTGAATAAAACAGGTTTGGTTCCGCCTGCGAAAGACAAAGTTTAATCGGAAATTTTGCACCATTCTGAATAAGCTGTTTGAGCACAGGCAAGATGCCTGTGCCACAAGAAAATAAAGTATTGTGGAACGGGCATCTTGCCCGTTTGAGCACAGGCAAGATGCCTGTGCCACAAAAAAATAAAGTATTGTGGAACGGGCATCTTGCCCGTTCCGGCTAGAAGCCTACCAAAAAGATTAAACTCTTGACAATTGGTGTCGGTTTATTCATTTATCTCATTAAATTATCAATCAGCTCATCCACCCTCAAAAGTTCTTGAATAATTTGCTCTACCCTCCGCAGTTCATTTATAGGATTTAGGCTTCTAATAGTTTTCGGGGATGTAGCTGAAGTATGTGCCGCCACACCTCTTTCTTCCCCAAACGTATTCATGGTAGCCAGCCAAACAGAATCTAAATCATCGGTATCTATTCCTATTGGCAAAAGCAACGCCAGAAGATTAGCTTCTTTGATGCCATGATTCTGGTCAATACTTCGCTTAAAACTATTAATAGCTAAATCTATTTTTTTGTTGACTTTTATTTTTTCCGGTGGCAAAGCTTTACTTCCCTTAGTTGGAGTCAGTGTATCTGGTGGTGCTTCCATCATTTGACCAGAAAAGCCAAGCAAGCAGATTAAAGTACGGCAACTCTTACCCTGACTATCCCAATTCTTTTTAGCATTAAGGGCTACTTCCCAAACTCTGTCCTCAAAATAAGCCTCAATTTCGGCATGAACTAAAACTCTGTAGGCAAGAGTTAAGGCTAGCTGCAGCTCGGAATATGAACCTAGAGGATTAATCTTAGGAAAAAATTGTTTTTTTAACCTATTTAACTGCTGGGTTAGAGTACGAAATCTAACGGATTTTGGCATACCTCTTAATAACTTACCTCAAACCGTTAAAGATAATATGGTTATCTACGAGTTCAGGTACATTAAACTCTACATCCAAAACCTTTAACAAAGCTTTGCCCCACAGTGAGAGACGAGTATGAGTTTCGCGAATGCTAGTTGTGCTTTTCTCAACAGCTTCTCTGAATTCGCTATTAGATGATGAACATAACTCTTTAAAAGCTTTTTGCACACCCACCGGATTCTTCTCAGCAGCTACTCTAATAACTGGATCTGAAAAATAAAAAACCATTACATCTAAAATAGCTCGATTAAACTTGCCTCGGTAACTATTAGAACTACTCAACCACACGCGAAATATATTTTCTTCTCCAAATATTGTAGTGGTTGTTTGCACTGCCTTTTCAAATTGGCTAACTGTATATCTGACCTCAGTTTCTTTCTCTTTCCAATCCTTGTTGAGCTTTTTGCAAGTCATATCCAGGAACACTTTAAGATTACCGCGATAATCGGATAAAAAATGATGGAATCCTACATATCGCAGTAATAATTCGACATCGCGCATCCGAGGATCGGGATTTTGGGATTTAAGTATTTTTCTTAAAGCCTGATTTTTAATTGATTCGTCATCTAAAAAATTGATGAAATCACCTGGATGCAATGCTTGCCTGAGTTCTTGTGGAGATAGCGGAGTATTTTCTAAATTCAGACGGAGAAAAATTTTGTAGAGTAAACTTTCTGTATGCCAATTCCTAATCAATGTAGTACGAAGAGTTTGATTATCGAGTGCATCAAGTACAGAACTATGGAGAAGATCGTTTTTTAGAGCCTCATGCGTACAACCATTGAGTTCAGGTCTAAATTCTAAGTTTTTCAAAGCAAAACTATCGTTGGGAGTTTCGCTCCTTCCATAAAATTGCAGAATCGTAAGCAAGCGTTGCTTGCCGTCAAGAACTACAAATTTTCCGCGTTTTTTATCTTGAGAAGCCAAAACTATATCTGGAATGGGAAATCCTAGAAAAATAGATTCAATAAACCTGCTTTTGCGAGTTATATCCCAAGCATCTCGTCTTTGAAATCTTGGATTAAGTTGAATATTGTCACGAACAAGTTGATCGAGTATGGTGGCTGTCGTCCAGTCATTTCCAGCTACAATTATTTCGGAAATTTCGTCTAATACTGATTTGGGATTACCATTAGATTCAAGCTCATAATCTAGAGCTTCATCTTCCTCATCAAAGCTTACTTCTTCTTGTTTTTCTAAGAGGTTTAGTTCCGGCATGACCGCGCTCTACTATTGGCTAAGTTTAATTTGGATACAGATACCTAAGTATAGCAGAAGTCAGAAGCCTTAAGTTATCATAGCAGTAACTAATTTATCGATTATGAAAACGAGCGCTTTTAATTTTTACGTATTTTTAAGCTAGATGGCGAATTTTTCAACTTAAACTCATCAAACTTCACCACTTCCGATTCGGGTTTCCGCGTATCAAAATAGTAGCTGCTAACCGTACCCTCCCCCGTATCAAAAATAGTAAAAGCCGTAATATCATTGCTATCAATATACGGCAGCGGCCGCCCGTCTTCTCCCAACAAAGGCGCCACAGTCGGCACCACAGGTTCCAATCCGTTCGGGTCTCCAATAGCGCTGTAATCTTCCCGATATCCCGGCGGCACAAATCGGCGCTTTTCCCCCGCAAAAGCACCGTAACTGTTGCCCACATTAGAACTCTCCAAAAAGTGCATTCCGCTGGAACTTACAAACCGATTCCACAAGTGCGAATGTCCGTAAAATACCAACTGCACCCCCGCTGTTTCTAGTAGCGGCACTACATCCCGAATCAGATAATCTTGCTGTTTCGGATACTCGTAACGCACCATTTTAATCTCGCCATCGAGAGCGCGATCGACTATTTGCACAGGGTCAGTATAAGCAGGTACAATATTGTCACCCAGAGAATGCGGCGGGTGGTGAAACATCACAATTTTATATTTTGCCTGCTGGAATTCCGAACTCTTTAACTCTTGTTGCAGCCAATTATATTGAGCGCTGCCCTTGACAATCGGCTCAAAAATATGCTGTCCGTATCCCCATTTTTCGGAATTATTAAAATCTGCGTCCCGTTCGCGATACCTGCCTCTCGCACCCGGATCTAAATTCGGAGTCCGCCAGATATTCGTAGCATACAAAGTCACTAACCGCACGTCCCCAAAAGTCACAGCATAGTAATTTTTGCCTCCCGGTAAATTGAAAATCTCGTCATAGGTATCGCTATTAAAACTATTGTTTTTTAGCCATCTTTCCCGCACAGAAGAGTCATTACTAGGATTCAAAGAGGCAGCACGTTGAGCGTATATTTTCTCGGCAGCGACGCGGGGAAAAGGATCATTAAATTGCTCACCGAGTGTGCTGTTAGTTGCAAAGCGACCCATGATTTCGTGATTGCCAATGGCGGGAAATAAAGGCGCGTGTTGAATCAGTTCGCCGCCGCTGTAAACGGTTTTGATGCCGTTTTTGTCGAGTTCGGAAAATGCGCGCCCTTGCATAGCGGGAAAGAAGGCGCGGCCTCGGTAGTCGTCAAACCATTCGGAAGCGCGATCGGGTATATTAATTAAATCCCCTGCCATAAAAACCGCGTCAACTCTCCCAATGGTTTCGGCTACTTTCTGGAGATTTGCTGCTGTCATCGGCATCAATTGATGGTCGGAAGTGAGGAGAATTTTGAGCGCAACTCCTGCTGCTGGTGTGGGAGAAAGAGTGAAAACTTTGCTGCTGACAGATGCGCCGTCTTTCCTTTCGCTAGTGACTCGATAAGGAATGCGAGCACCGGGCCTTAAATTGGAGACTTCTGCTTCGTGGCGCCAGATGTCGCGGACAATTGGATTGCTGTCAATGATGCTTTGTTTCATTTCATCGGAAATGCGCGAGTCTTTGTCTTCGCGAGTGCGGCTTAGCTTGGTAGTATTTGCCGTCACAACTTGATTCAAATTTTCGCCGTAAGCAACAGTGTTGCGAGTACCGCCAAACTCGGTGAACCAGACAACTCGCACCGAGTTTGCTGTTGGGACTTGCAAAAACGGATCGGTTAAAAGCTGAGGTTTGTTAAGATAAGATTGCATAAGGAAACCTAGCAAGAGGACAATCAAAATCAAAACAGCAAAAAACCAGGGATTGCGAGAATAACCTTTGGGATTTCCTACTTGGTTGGGCAATGGTGTTAACATAATTCATTAGTCATTAGTTTGTAAGGGCGGGTTGCACCAGCCAAACAGAACTCCCCACCCCAATACATATAAACCCGCGACACCCACTTTAAATTTTAAACTACCCAGGTTATCAACAAGTTAAGAAATTAGTAGAATATCTCACATCTAACAAACCTCAACTATTTTTTCACATCTTCCAATCTCTCCATTCTCTTTCTCTGCGCCCTCTGCGCCCTCTGTGGTTCATTAAAAAAAAATCTCAAAAATGCTTGAGAGTTGCGATATAACATTCTTAACACCCTTCCTTCCATCTAAAATCTAAACTCTAAAATCTAAAATCCCATGACTCGCCACCTTCTCAAAGCCAACTGCAAAACCGTACACTTGGGCGGTTTTTCTCCGAATATCGAACCTGCTTTAACTGTCGATTCGGGCGATCGCATCGATATCGAAACCTATTCAGGATATTATGTTGCTGACAAGGCGCCGCCGGAATTTCTGACGCCGGAATTTTTAGATATTTGTCAGAATTTGCCTCCCAACCGCAAAGTTGGGCCGGGGCCCCACTTGCTGACAGGCCCGATTTATGTTAACAATGCCGAACCGGGAGACGTTTTAGAAATTCACATTGAGGATGTTTACCCAAGTTTACCAGTAGGATTTAATGCAATTCGCGCCGGATGGGGAGCTTTGCCTGAGTATTTCCCCGAACCTAAATTGCGGTTTATTCCGCTAGATTTAGAGCAAAAAACTGCTGAATTTCCCACAGGTAGCGGCATTCGGATTCCCCTGCATCCTTTTTTTGGCATTATCGGCGTTGCCAATGCAGAAATCAACCGTTCTTCTATTCCTCCAGCGCGCTACGGCGGTAATATGGACAATCAGGAACTGCAACCAGGAACGCGGTTATTTTTACCTGTTTTTCTGCGCGGCGGTTTACTGTCAATCGGTGACGGACATTCGGCACAAGGAGACGGTGAAGTTGACGGTACTGCCATTGAAACTTCGATGAACGGGACTATTCAAATCATCTTACGCAAGGATTTATTTCTGATATTTCCGTTTGCGGAAACGCCCACTCATATTGTGATTATGGGATTTGGTAGAACATTAGATGAAGCGTTTGAGCTGGCGGTAAAACAGACGGTTTATTGGCTGCAAAAGTTTGCAGGTTTCCAAGAGGAAGATGCTTATGTTTTCTGTTCGCTATCGGTAAATTTTCGGATTACGCAGGCTGTCAACAATCCTCAAAAAGGAGTTCACGGAATGATTTCCAAGTGTATTTTACCAGAGGTGAAAATTCTTGGTCACGGAGTGTGAGCGAGTATAATAACACGCGATCGACCAAAAAATTAGGATCGCGATCGCACAAACTACACAAATTTGTCACTGCTGTGGTCGATCTGGATCGCGATCGTGTTGACAATTAAGCTTAAAATGGGATAAGTGACAAAATCTACCTAAATCGAACTCAACGTCAGGAACCTCAGTCTAAAGGCATGAGGCTTGAAAGAGAAATCTAACAAGCCATCCTGACGGGCCTAAGTCTTTACTGACTACGTTTTTTGAGTCACGATACCGGAGAATGCGAAGCTAGTTTTCCGCTCTATCGCTTGCAACTAAACAGTCTTAAGGTCACGCTCGACAGTGTTGCTAGCCGGCGCAAGCTCACTAAACAAAGGCGCGTGCTAACTTTACCCCAGAAATGGGAGTTTGAGGCAACCATACCTCACGCCTTGGGGCAACCATACCCCTCCACCCCGCGAGGAGATTCAAATTAAATGTAAAGCCGTGCTAAAAGCACGGGGTTTCTACCCATTTTTATGATGAAAAACCAGACTGACGATGTTGCCAAAAGAGATTTAGTCGATCGAGCTTTTGGGAGTGCAGCAATACCAGATCCGACAGCGTGGGTGCACGAACATTATTTTCTGGCTAATTTCGCCGATACTCTGGCCATCATCCAAGAACATCTGTCTGATGACAGTTGCGAAATCGGCGAGAATGGTGAATCGGGCGAGGGGATATTATCGATCGATGCCAAAATTAGAGATATGTTGAGAGCTACTTTTAGCGACGACGGCTGGCAATATGTCGAAAGTTTATTCTGAGTTTGGTACAATCCCTAAGTATTTGTACGTTCATAACTTGAGAGCGTAAGTTGTACCAGTTTAAAAAAGAATCAAACTTTAGGCCGGTGATCTAAACCATTAGATCATCCGTTATGCCGAATTCTTTAATCTCAAATCTCAAATAATATCACTTTCCTCCCCCAAGACAGACTCGCAATTCAGACTGCCTGCGTGCATTTCCACCCGAATTTGAAGTAAATTTGACCTATTGTGATGTAGGATACTTTAGATGGGCGGGAAATTACTGTCGCTAGGAATTTCGATCGATCGCAAAAAAGCCGCACTTTCTTCTGGCAAAGCAGTATTGATGAACATCCCGCTGCCCAACTCAAACCCAGCTTGCTTGGTGACTCTGGGAATAATTGCGATATACCAGTGAAAGTATTTTGTTCCCCCTTCGGCGATCGGCACCGATCGAATATTATAGTTGTAATCGGGATTGTTCAATCCGTAATAAAGCTTAGCCAGTACAGTTTTCAAAGTATCAGCAAGATCCGTAATTTCCGCATCAGTAATTTCATCAAATGAAGAGGAATGTCGGCGCGGGAAAATCCAAGTGTGAAACGGTGAAAGTGCAGCGTAAGGGATAAAAGCCACAAAATGTTCACTCTCACAAATCACTCTTTCTCTCGCCGCTAATTCATCTTCCAAAGTTCGGCAAAACAGACATTCTCCCGTGTCATCAAAATATCTAATAGCTTCGTCGATGCGGCTGCGAAATTGGCTGGGTACAACGGGCGTCGCTGCTATCTGCGAGTGGGGGTGTTCGAGAGAAGTTCCGGCAGTTTCTCCGTGATTTTTGAAGATAATAATTGTTTCAATGTGGGGATTTTTTCTAATTTCTACATAGCGCTGGCGGTATACTAAAAGTATGTTGGCAACTTCTTCAACACTCAACAAAGCTGTCGTCAAATCGTGTCGCGGGTGTTCGACAATTACCTCGTGAACGCCGATTCCCGCCATCGTGCGGTGAATTCCCGATGATATCCTCATCCATTTTGCTGTCGGGGAGAGGGCGGGATATTTGTTGCAAATTGCCCTGACTTTCCAGCCAGCGCGATCGCCCAAACGGCAAGTTTCTAAGGTTCCGTCTTCTTCATTTCCCACGCAAAACGGGCAATCGGCGCGGTGCGGTGGCACTACTATTTGGCACTTTTTTTTGTTGGCGAATTGATCCGGTCTTGTCGCCCGTTCGGTGGCGATGATTACCCAATCTCTGGTAATTAGATTTTGTCTAAGTTCAGACATTTTCTTACCTTCAGTTTCCGGGTCAAATTGTCTCTTATTTTAGATACATGATTTGTGATTTGTCATCGCTTTGTTGTAAAATCTTAATAAATCTTGACTTTTAAATTTCCGGCTTGTAGTCTGCTAGATAGCCGAATTATTCAATAATTTTGGCGTCTAAAGTGGGTAAAGCTAATAGCAGTTTGAACAAGTGAAAAAGCATCGTAAAAGCGTTGCTAAATTCAAATCATCCGCGTGGATCAGCGGTTAAATTTTCTCACCAAGCCATTCCCTCCCCCTCGCCAACAACTCGTCCAAACTTTCCACTGGCCAAAACCGCACCTTTCCATCCAGCGAACCAGTTATCAAAGACTTCCCGTCCCGACTAAAACACATACTATAAATCGGGCTTTTCAACTCCACAAAATCTACTTCACCTTTGAGCAAATTGCCTTTATAGCCGCTAAAGTCAGCCAGTAAATTCCCCTGCAAGTCCCACAATTTGGCAGTGCCGTCTTGTGATGCAGTGGCGATCATATCTCCAGTCGGGCTAAAACAGACACTTGTTACTGAGTCATCATGTCCGGCGAATGTTACCAAGCAGTTGCCTTGCAAGTCCCACAATTTTGCGGTTTTATCATGTGAGGCTGTAGCGAGCACATCTCCATTTGGGCTAAAACTGATACTATTTACCGATCCCTCATGTTCAGTAACAGTGACCAAGCAGTTGCCTTGCAAGTCCCACAATTTGGCGGTTTTGTCAGATGAGGCAGTAGCGATCGCATCTCCTTTCGGGCTAAAACTGATACTTGTGAGCCAGTGATTATGTCCGGTGAATGTTACCAAACATTTGCCCTGCAAATCCCACAATTTGGCGGTTTTGTCAGATGAGGCAGTAGCGATCGCATCTCCTTTCGGGCTAAAACTGATACTCCATACCGAGTCATTATGTCCGGTGAATGTTACCAAGTAGTTGCCCTGTAAGTCCCACAATTTGGCGGTTTTGTCATCTGATGCAGTAGCGATCTCATCTCCTTTCGGGCTAAAACTGACACTATTTACCGAGTCATTATGTCCGGTGAATGTTACCAAGTAGTTGCCCTGTAAGTCCCACAATTTGGCGGTTTTATCATCTGATGCAGTAGCGATCGCATCTCCTTTCGGGCTAAAACTGACACTATTTACCGAGTAATGATGTCCAGTGAAAGTCACCAGGCAATTGCCCTGCAAGTCCCACAATTTGGCGGTGTGGTCATCTGATGCAGTAGCGATCTCCTCGACTGTGAAACTAAAACTGACACTATTTACCGAGTAATTATGTCCGGTGAAAGTCACCAGGCAATTGCCCTGCAAGTCCCACAATTTGGCGGTGTGGTCATCTGAGGCAGTAGCGATCTCATCTCCTATCGGGCTAAAACTGACACTTGTTACCGAATCATGATGTCCGATGAAAGTTTTCAAGCAGTTGCCATCCAAGTCCCACAATTTAGCGGTGCCATCAATCGAGGCAGTAGCGATCGCATCTCCATTCGGGCTAAAACAGACACTATTTACCGAATAATGATGTCCGGTGAAAGTCACCAAGCAGTTGCCTTGCAAGTCCCACAGTTTTGCGGTTTTGTCAACTGAGGCAGTAGCGATCGCATCTCCTGTCGGGCTAAAACTGATACTTGTTACCGATGTATTATGTCCGGTCAATGTCACCAAGCAGTTGCCCTGCAAGTCCCACAATTTTGCAGTTTTGTTATCTGCGGCAGTAGCAATCGCATCTCCTGTTGGGCTAAAACTGACACTTGTTACCCAGTCAGAATGTCCGGTGAAAGTTTTCAAGCAGTTGCCCTGCAAGTCCCACAATTTGGCGCTGCCGTCAGATGAGGCAGTAGCAATCGCATCTCCTGTCGGGCTAAAACTGATACTTGTTACCGATGTATTATGTCCGGTCAATGTCACCAAGCAGTTGCC
>NZ_JAUBOZ010000006.1:89513-107846 GCF_036700475.1 Microcoleus sp. T2B6
CTGCAAGTCCCACAATTTGGCGGTGCGGTCATCTGAGGCAGTAGCGATCACATTTCCTGCCGGGCTAAAACTGACACTATTTATCCTACTTATCCTGCCATTATGTCCAACCAACTGACGCCGTTCACGAATTCTAGCAAGAATCATCTGCAAAGCTAACAGAGGACTGGTAACAGGATATTCTGAAAGCGGGGGATTATCAGGTATCCACTTTTTTAAGTCTTTTCCTGCTTTGATAGCTGCCTGCAAAGCTTCTATTTGCTTTCTCTCCGACTGAAAAAGAGTTAACGCGATGTCTCCAGTTTCTTCAATGTTAATAATTTCTCTAACTTGCCTGCGAACTTCTTTTAAGAATTTATTAGATGTTCTCAGTTCTTGCCGTTCATCAGCTTGACTGGCATCTAAAAAATCATTATCCTCATCGCTTAAACGTTTCCCCTCTTTCCACTTCAACGCATCATCCAACGCTTGGCCGCGCAACAGTCGGGAAGTATCTTGACGATTTGAGGCAATCCAAGCGGCGAAGTTTTCCTGGTAGGGGCGGAGTTTCGCTAATTCTTGCTGTACCCACTCGAAGTTAAAAATAGCGGCGTATATGGGGTTATAAACTTGTAGATATCCGTTGCGTTTGACGACCAATCCTGAGAGTTGTAACCTTCTTTGATCGAGGCTATTATCAGCACAGATTTTCTGCTCCGCATCCGTCAGTATTTGCTGATAAATACCGAGCAGTAGCGCCGTGCGGTCTTGATAGTCAAGTAGCAAGCGATCTCTAATTGTCTTTAAATGTTCTAGTTCGTCATTCGCTTCCCAATTATCAATGACGTACTTTTGCACTAAAGCTTTCACATCAGAAGTCCCACGGGCCGATTGATAGACCATCAGTCGGCACAGTCTTTGCATCAAAAAAGGTTGCCCGTTTGTCCAATAAAAAACCTCAGCTAATATATTCTCTGATATTTCCTCCGAGCGCTCTAGCATTAAGCCAGGGATTAAAGCAGGTCGAGCTTCATCAAAAGTAAACCCTGTTAAATCAATAGCTTTGCCAATATTAAAAGGTGTTCGGTCTTTATCGCGAATCAAATCTGCTGGCGTCGCAACTCCCAAAAGACAAAACGCAAGGCGCTTATATTCAGAATTCATTGCTCTTTTGTTATAAGAAGCCCGAATTAAAAGAAAAAAGTCATCTTTCCAGCTCAGATTTAAAATCGAATCAATTTCATCAATAAAAATAACAATATTTTGCGAGATTTCTGTCAGTAAAATATCTTCAATAAACTGACTCAATCGTTGAGATGGCGACAGCAATTGTCGTTGCTGCCACCAACTGTCAGCATCCACCTTTCTTGAGAGTGCGCCATCCCGAACTAACTCAGAAATAATCCCAAAATACCAGCAGTCTGAACTCTCCCTACCGATATCTGTTAAATCTATCTCCATACATTTAAAGCCTGCTTTTTCGCGCAAGCGTTTCATCGTTTGTACTAGCAAGCTAGATTTGCCCATTTGCCGGGAGTTCAACACATAACAAAATTCTCCGGCTATCAAACTGTCATAAAGTTCGCTGTCGGCCTGACGCTTAACATAGGTAGGATGTTCGTACTTTAAACAGCCACCAACTTGATATTGATAAACCGCCATAATATGGTTTTACTCCCGACTCTAATCTCGAAATTTTTCTGCAAAATATTCCCGATATAACCGACAGCTAGGAGTGATACCATGCTGATTTTGCTTGACTAAACCTGTACTCAATAACTTAAATTCTAGCACCTTTTCTAATTTGACCGCACTCTCTGCAGAAACAACTTGTTGGAGAGCCGCTTTGAGTTCAGAATAATTTTGCAAGTTTGCCAAGTTTGCCCAGTGAGCCTGCAAACACTGGCGGTAAATTCCCACATCTGTAGCTGCATTTTGCAAAATGTCTGCTAAAGATAGATTGGAATCCTTTAAATGATAAAGCGCCTTGCGTACCAGATAAGGATAACCGCCAATCATTGCCATCAATGCGTCAACTTCATCAGTTCCCCAAGATAATTGATGGCGGCTGGCTAAATCTAGAATATTTTGCTGGCTAAATTCTGTCAACTTTACTTCAAACCCGACATTAAATGGTGATTGATTATAAGGTAATTTCACATACACATTTGTAGAATAAAGCAGCACCATTCGCAAGTTTTTCCATCCTTCCCTTTTCTGACTTTTCTCAAACCAGCTTCGTAACATACTAAAAAAATTTTCTGAAATTTCCTTATAAGGAAAAATACAGTCTATTTCTTCTAAAACCAATACTAAAGGACTATCTCTAGCTCCTAAAACTTCATCTTCAAAGTAGTTTTTGCAATTCATAAGAATGCCTACACCCCCCTGCAAATTTTTATCCATATTAGATTCTAGTTTTAGCTCTCGGCTGATATTCAAGCAAAACCAGTGAAAAAAATCATTTAAGTTACTAAAAATTTCTGTTTCAGCCTCTCTAAAATCTAAACACACTAATCGATAATGATTCGTTTTTGCGCGTTCGATGATGCGATTTAATAGAGAAGTTTTTCCCATTAACTTAGGAGCTTTAATGCGAATCATTGACCCCCGTCCTAAAATCTGCTGATAACAGTCAGCTTCCATTAGGGAACGCTCTATATAAAAATCAGAATTTAATGGCACTGGCCCTTCTGGATCTTCTAATATTTTTCGAGTCTCAGAGGTTGTTTTCCCATATCTTTTTAAGAATTCTTCACAAACTAATTCAGGTTTATATGTGACAAATAATAGAATCAACTCTTCACGTTGCGTATATCCTCCACCCGACTCATTTGTGATATTAAATAACTGGCAAATATTTGAAATATGATCGCTGACACACGACCTCGTTACTTTTGGGGTGAGAGAGTTAGCGATTTGTTGGTCTGACTTATCTTGCAAGAACTCCTTTAGCACTGGACGCTGTTTTGTTTTAAGCTTGTCTGTATAGATAGCCTCAAACTCCTGTTTAGTCATCTTATCCATTCCACCTCAGCCTCAAACCTGCTTAATTTATCTTAAATTAGCATAACTCAGAGCTTTAGCATAGCTGTTCAGTCAATTCCTAGTTAATTTTCACAAATTTCTAAGCCAAAAGTGATTTGTGAGTTTTTTCTCACAAACTTTTTCACAAATCATTCAATGGCAACTCACAATCTCTTCAAAATTTTACTTAACAACTAATTTGGGAGGCTAAATTGACGATCGCCCGCGAACACAAAAAATCCAGATATCGTAGGAAATGTAGATAGAGATTAAAAAAAATGAAACCAGAAAAACCGAAAAATAGACGGAACTTTTTGAAGAATCTGTCTAAGTCAGATATCAAATGGTTGTTAGAGAAAGTTTTTGTACCCATCCTCCTAGTGACGATTCCTTTAACACCAAGTACGATCGAACTTTTGCGGAATGAACAACCGCCAACTCCTGTACAAAAGGTTCCACCGATCGAGCACAGGACTCCACCGTCACCATAACATCGGATGCGATCGCCCTTGTTAAGCCAACTGCAACTGCACATTCTGCAACTTGCAAATAGCTTTCAAGACTTGCGCCAACAAGAGCGATCGCTCTTGGTCAATCAAATTCAATTCCGGTAAAATCTGATAAGTACAAGGATTTCCCCGCGTCACCCGCACAAACCGATAACTTTCGCCATTCGTCGTCAATCCCCAAACAGACGATTGCTGCTGCAAACTTTTATAAGTATAAGTCAGGAGTTGCGGCAAACCAGTCAAAGGTGCGATCGCACTATTTTTCGCCTCCACTACCAAAATCCAAAACTGTGCAGCCGCGAGCTCTGCATCCGGCTGATTTACCGCTAAAATATCCAAGCGCCCTTTAATTAAAGTATCCCCATCCTCAACCTCGATGGGGATGCTATCTTCCATTGTCAGCACGATCGGAATATCAAAAAATCCTGCTAATCTCATTAACGGTGAAAGCACTAAAAATTTAACCAGCTTTGCAGAAACTTTCCCTGCTTCTAGATGACGCCAAAAGTGATTACCGATTTGCAATAATTCCTGCTGTTCAAAACCCGTCAGACGTTCCAGAGAGAAAAAATCAGTAAAACCTCCTCCTGTTTGTCTTTCCAATTTGAGAAGGCGGCGAACGTCATTTAGCGAAAGTTGGCTTGCTTCTAAATTTTGGGTCATGGCTTTAGTGCGATCGGCTGTTAATGTCAATTCTAAAAGCATTACCATCGGATTTGTTATGATATAATCATACCAGATATCGCTCCTGTAAATCGGGTAGATTGTATGAAAGCAATTAAAGTGATGGCAACGATCGACGATCGAGGACAATTGTGCGTTGGTGAACCGCTCAATTTATATCGCAACAGCCGAGCCGAAGTAATTGTGCTGGTTTCCGAAGGAACAGACATTAATAAAGAGAAGCAATCTCATGAAGCCAACCACCAAACCACGCAACTAGAAGACTACTTCAACTTCCTAAGACCTGACGATATTCGGCTCAAAGGTTCCCGCATTGGCATCGAAACAATTCTCTATGAATACCTGTTTCGCGCTCGAACTCCCGAAGAAATCGCTAACATTTATACATCGCTCACCCTGGAACAAGTTTATGCGACCATTTTGTACTACCTGCACAACAAAGAAACAGTCGGTAAATACATAACCGAATGGCTGGAGTGGGGCGAAAAAATGCGAGAAGAACAAACTCGTAATCCTCCTCCAGTGACAGAAAAACTTCGCAAATTTAAAGCAGAAAGAGAGGCAAGGAGCAAAGCTGATGCCAATCCAGTATCTCTTTGATGAAAATGTCGAGCCTGTGTATGTTAACCAAATTCGCAGGCGCAATCCCGATCTGGTTGTTCTAGCAGTGGGAGAACTAACAGCACCTTCTAAAGGGACTCTCGATCCAGAAATTCTTATTTGGTGCGAAATCCACAATTTCATTCTTGTTACCAACAACCGCCGCTCTATGCCTGTTCATTTAACAGATCATCTAGAGCAAAACCGCCATATTCCCGGAATCTTTCTCCTGAATTCCAAGCTGAGTATCGGTCAAAATATTGAACTACTGCTTCTGATTTATGAAGCATCATTTGAGAATGAGTACGAAGATAGAATTTACAATTTACCAGTGCTCTAATTTCTCATGCAGCTCCAACATTTACAAAATTCCCCAAAGTCTTAAGGAAAATAAACATACTTTTGCTCCAACTTATGCAAACAATAGTTAAAAAGACTAACCGAAGTTAAAGTTAAAAGCAATGTCGCAAGATACCATCGAATCAATTCTGCATGAAAAACGGCTATTTCAGCCGCCTGCTGCATTCTCCCAAAAAGCTCACATCAAAAGCCTAGAAGAGTACCAAGCCCTCTACGACAAAGCCAAAGCTGACCCCCAAGCATTCTGGGCAGAACTTGCGGCCCAAGAATTGCACTGGTTCCAAAACTGGGATACCGTGCTCGACTGGCAACCGCCTTTTGCTAAATGGTTTGTCAATGGCAAAATTAACATTTCTTACAATTGTCTCGATCGCCACTTAACCACTTGGCGCAAAAATAAAGCCGCCCTGATTTGGGAAGGCGAACCGGGAGACTCCCGCACCCTCACCTACGCGCAACTCCACCGCGAAGTCTGCCAAATGGCGAACGTCATCAAACAATTGGGAGTCCAAAAGGGCGATCGCGTCGGCATTTATATGCCCATGATTCCCGAAGCTGCGATCGCCATGCTAGCCTGCGCCAGAATCGGTGCAGTACACAGCGTTGTTTTTGGCGGTTTTAGTGCAGAAGCTTTGCGCGATCGACTCAACGACGGCCAAGCAAAACTCGTCATCACCGCTGACGGTGGCTTCCGCAAAGATACCCCCGTCGGCCTCAAAACACAAGTAGACAAAGCATTAGCAAATAATGCCACACCCAGCGTTACCAACGTTCTCGTAGTTCAGCGCACCAAACAGAAAATTGACATGGAACCCGGGCGCGATCATTGGTGGCACGATTTGCAAAAAGGTGCATCGGCAAATTGTCCAGCCGAACCGATGGACAGCGAAGATATGCTGTTCGTACTCTACACCAGTGGCAGTACCGGCAAACCGAAAGGTGTCGTCCATACAACCGGTGGTTATAACCTTTATACCCACATGACAACCAAATGGATATTCGACCTCCAAGATACCGATGTTTACTGGTGTACTGCTGATGTCGGCTGGATTACTGGACACAGTTATATTGTCTACGGGCCGCTGTCCAACGGTGCGACAACTTTAATGTATGAAGGTGCTCCTCGCCCTTCAAATCCTGGCTGTTTTTGGGATGTAATTGAAAAATACGGCGTCACCGTTTTCTATACTGCACCCACCGCCATCAGAACATTCATGAAAATGGGCGAACACTTGCCCAACGCGCGCAATTTGTCATCTTTACGATTGTTAGGAACCGTCGGCGAACCGATCAATCCTGAAGCTTGGATGTGGTATCAACGAGTAATTGGCAAGTCGAATTGTCCGATCGTCGATACTTGGTGGCAAACAGAAACCGGCGGAATTATGATTACCGCTTTGCCCGGTGCCATTCCTACAAAACCCGGTTCTGCAACCCTACCGTTCCCCGGAATTGTGGTCGATGTTGTTGACCAAGATGGCGAACCAGTCACTAACGAAAGTGGCGGTTATTTAGTGGTGAAACATCCTTGGCCGGGAATGATGCGTACACTTTACAACGATCCAGACCGTTTTCGCCGCACCTATTGGGAATATTTGCACCCGAAAGATGGCGAGTTTGTGTACTTTGCTGGAGACGGCGCGCACAAGGACAAAGACGGTTATTTCTGGGTAATGGGCCGCGTTGACGATGTAATTAATGTCGCCGGACACCGACTCGGCACAATGGAAGTCGAGTCAGCTTTGGTATCGCATCCAGCGGTGGCGGAAGCTGCGGTTGTTGGTAAACCGGATGAGATTAAAGGTGAGGAAATTGTGGCTTTTGTCACGCTGGACAACTCGCAGCAACCTAGCGATGAATTGGCTAAGGAATTGAAGCAGCACGTTGTTAAGGAAATTGGGGCGATCGCCCGTCCCGGCGAAATTCGATTTACTGATGCTTTGCCGAAGACTCGAAGCGGGAAGATTATGCGGCGTTTGCTGCGTTCTTTGGCTGCGGGACAAGAGGTTTCTGGGGATACTTCGACTTTGGAAGACCGGACGGTTTTGGATAAGTTGCGGGGAGGTGCGTAGGGGGATTTTTTAACCGCAGATGTAGGCAGATGAACGCGGATGAACGCTGATGTATTTTTATCGGCGTTCATCCGCGGTTTAATTGTTAATTTGCTTATTTACCGCGCCACAGATGAACTGCATCGGGATTGATTTCCGACCTTACCTGTAGCCACTCTTCTAACAAGTAGTCATCATCAACTGCTTCAGAATGCTGTTCGTCTTTGAGAATTGCTAAGACGTGGACTCCAGACGGATAGTTGACATGACGAATTTCTGGGTCATATCCCAAGTCTTGAATTTTTGCTAAAATGCGATCGACAGCACCGGCAACAGTAAGATCGACGGCAAGAATAATTTGACCGAGTTTAGCACCAGGTTTTACACATTCCAGAACAGCCATTACTCTTTCTCCTTGTAGTTGCAACGGTACACTTGAGGGCGATTTTCGACTTTTCCGGGTTGAGTTACAGATTCTAATTCAACTCGGTAGCGATCGGCTCGTTTTTGGCACTCCTGTTTCGCTTGCCTGGGATTATCCGCTAAAATCGGCTCGTCCCAGCGTTCAGGATCTTTTTCTGGATCTTGAATCATAATTAAATTGCTCCTTTGTTGGACGTTCAACTTCGGGGAAGTCGTCTTGGCATGGTGCGGCAACATTCTGCCAAGGCGCATTTATCTGCTATAATTGTACTGCATTTTTTAGTATAATTGCAGTATGAGTAAAAACGTTAAAGTTCTAACCATCCGACTGCCTGAAGTAGAAATGCTTCGGCTAGAAGCTTATTGCGCGAACAGTGGTAGAACAAAAACCGATGTGATTCGCGAACAGATTAGGAGTTTAAAAGTTGAAGATAAGTCGCTTCACCCAGATTGATAACCTTGGTTCATTAACATCCCTTGAGACACGCCATGCTCCCAGAAACCGTACAGTTGCAAATTCCTTTTCAAGTCCTAGTAGATGCGATCGCCTCCCTCCAACTCGAAGAAAAACGCCGACTTTGGCAACTATTAAATGAAGAAATTACTCAAGCAGAAACCGACCTGCCCTCTCAAGTTCTGATTCAAAATAACAATGGGTCGGATTACAAACCCACAGGGGAAATCTTGACGGCTGCAGAAATACGCGATCGCTATCCCCGCGAGTGGGTGCTAATTGCTGATACTGAATCCGACGATTTATGGAATGTGATTCGCGGTGAAGTCTTAGCTCATTCACCGCAGCGAGAGGAAATAGACCGAGCTTTGACAAAATTTAAAGATGTCCGGTCAATTTCTATAGAATACACTGGCCCTATTCCTGATGAATATTCGGTGCTGTCGTGACTTCACAAAAACTTTATAGGTGCTCGCGTTACGGAAATTTACTCGTCTTAAAAGCTGCTGCCTCCAGCACAAGTAATACTGTCAGACAATTCAGATTATTAGTTGATACAGGCTCAACTTATACCGTTTTGCGGGTAAATATATTAGAAGCTCTTGGTTGCGATATCCAAAATCCTCTACGGAGAATTAGGACATCAGCAGGTGGCGGTATTGTGGAAGCACCAGTAGTAGCTGTGCCTTGGTTTAATTGCTTGGGCGAGCGTTTAGAAAATTTTCCTATAGTTGCCTACACGTTACCTGCAACCACTTTTGTAGACGGTCTGCTAGGGATGGATTTTCTTGCTCCTATGCAAGCTGTTATCTATGCTAAAGAGGGAGAGATTCGCATTCGTTAAAAATACAAGCTACAATCAAGATAACTTCTGGAATGGATCTGATCGCGATGCCTCCACTACTTAGCAAAACCACAGATCAGCGAATTGTTCATCATGGAATGTGGGAACGGTTTAAATTTATCCAAAAAGGCTTTGAAGGCTCCCCTAGAGTGCGACTATTTTACTATGATGGGACGATCGAGATTCTGAGGCCGGGAGAAGACCACGAAACTTTTGCTCATGTTATCGGTTACTTAGTGACTACCTTTCTCGTCGAACAGGGAATTTTCTTCAAGCCCACAGGGGCAATGACGCAGGAAAGATCGGGAGTTGTCTCTGTGCAAGCAGACGAATCCTACTACATTGGGAGTGTAAAACCAATTCCCGATTTGTCAATCGAAGTTGTCTTTACCAGTGGAGGAATCAGTAAGTTAGATCGCTATAAAGCTTTGGGGGTTTCAGAGGTGTGGTTTTGGGAAGATGGATTACTGAAGATATATCATCTCCAAGATGGTAGCTATGAAAATAGCGATCGCAGTCAGCTACCCGGACTCAATAACCTCGATCTCGATTTGATGAAACGCTGTATTTTGATGGCGGAAACTGATGCTGGGGAAGCTATTAGATTGTTCCGTCGAGAGATGTAGCCGATCGCAATTTAGCAAATTATGACGGTAGGAGCCAATAGAGCGTCAGTATTTTGATGCCATCAGTTTCTCATTAAAAAAGCAGTGCTTGGCAAATTATATCAACAGTTTTTAGATGAACAGATATACCCATTCAATCCCTACATTTGACTCAATGCTCTTACCCACAATTCAGGCTCTACAAATGCTGGGTGGATCGGGAACTACTGAAGAGATTTATGACCGAGTAGCGCAGATTCTCAACTTACCTAACGAGGTGCTGGATATCCCACATGGAAACAAATCCCAGAGTGCTGTTGAGTATCGACTTGGTTGGAGTCGTACTTACTTGAAAAAATACGGGCTTTTACAAAATTCCTCACGTGGCGTGTGGTCTTTAGTTTCAACATCTATAGATTGTGAGATTCTGGATGCAAAAGAAATTGTCAAGGTGGTTCGAGAGACTGACAAGAAAAAGGTGATGTCGCCAGATAATTTAAACGCAAATGTTGGAGCAGTTGAAAATTTAGAAGAAGTTGCATGGCATCAGCAGCTTCATCAAATACTGCTATCACTAGAACCTTCAGCATTTGAGCGTTTGGCACAGCGCCTACTACGTGAATCAGGCTTTATACAAGTACAGGTTACAGGTAAGTCCGCCGATGGTGGAATTGATGGTGTAGGTATTGCCCGTATTAGTGGTTTCTTGAGCTTTCATGTTCTGTTTCAGTGCAAGCGCTATCAGGGTTCGGTTACGGCGAGTCAAATTAGAGACTTCCGTGGGGCAATGCAGGGACGAACCGACAAAGGTTTATTCATTACAACTGGAACATTTACCAGAGATGCTGTCAAAGAAGCAACACGAGATGGCGCACCCCCAATAGATTTGATTGATGGTGAGCAGTTAGTTCAACGACTAAAAGAGTTGGGGCTTGGTGTCAAGATAAAAATGATTGAGTCTGTGGAAGTGGATGCTAATTGGTTTACGAAGATTTAAGCTTCTATTGTGAAGCGATCGATCTTCAGTCAATCGCAAGCAATATTTGAACGTGGGTGGAGCGATCGCCTGCATACTACAGTTAGACGATCGCTCTATTGCATAATAATTTGCTATTATATAACCGTGAAGTCTTATATTGCTCGTGTTGTTCTATGCCTGCTTTAGACCTCTACCACAATACAGTTAAAAAATCTCTCCTCAATGATGGGTGGATAATTACTCACGATCCTCTCCATCTGAAATGGGGAAAAAAAGATATGTATGTGGATCTGGGAGCAAAACAGGTGCTGGCAGCCGAACGATGAGAACAAAAAATTGCTGTGGAAGTCAAAAGCTTTGTCAGCGATTCAGAAATGCAGGACTTGAGAGAGGCGATCGGACAATTTACTATTTATCGATCTGTGCTTCAGAGAACTTATCCAGAACATACGCTTTATCTGGCTGTTCGCGATATCACCTATGAATCTCTATTTGAAGAACCGATCGGTCAATTAATGATTGAAGATGAAAAGCTCAAGCTGATTGTATTCGACCCAAATCAAGAGGCGATCGTAAAATGGATACTTTAGCTAACTTTAGAACCACCATTAAAACAGTTCTCGAACCTTACACAAAAATTCCTTACTCTCATGGCGATATAATTTGTAAAGCCGTGTTTGATGAAAAATCTGATTGTTACCTGCTAGTTACTTTAGGCTGGGATAAAGCCAAACGAATTCACGGCTGTTTGGTTCATATAGATATTATTGATGATAAGATTTGGGTACAGCGAGATGAGACAGAATACGGCGTGACAAAAGAACTTGTAGCTGCTGGAATTTCCAAGGATTCCATTGTTTTAGGTTTTCATCCCGCCGATGTCAGACCTCATACAGGTTATGCAGTTGTGTAGTTAATGAATTATTTGGCTCATCTATTCTTATCAAAAGGCACGCCAGAATCCCTGATAGGCAACCTCCTCGGAGATTTTGTCAAAGGAACGGCTGTCAACCTTTATCCCGATGAAATTAGAAAAGGCATTGATTTGCACCGCAAAGTAGATAGCTACACCGACTCTCACCCAATAGTGCGATCGAGTAAAAGCCTTGTTTGCGCCGATAGACGCAGGTTTGCTGGAGTTTTGATTGACGTGTTTTACGACCACTTCTTAGCTAAAAATTGGCTGGAATACTCAGAAATTCCGCTCCGGGATTTTTCTCAGGATGTCTATAAAATCCTGCAAGACAACCGCGATATATTGCCTGAATCTCTCCAGCGGGTGCTGCCAACAATAATTGCCCGCGACTTGCTTTCATCTTATCAGGACATCGCCGAAATCGGCATCACTCTTACAAGAATGTCGGCGCGACTCAAGCGGACAAATAACTTGGCAAGCGGCATAGAAGATTTGACAGCTAACTATCAGCGATTAGAATCAGATTTTCGAGATTTTTTCCCCGACTTGATAAAATACGCCACAGTTGACAAATATTAATACAAACCACAAAAATTACAGTTGCTATTGATAACGAACTCGTGTATGATGCAACCGATACCTGCATGAAATCTCAAGTGCAACAGGGTTCAAAATATGGCAACCAGAATTCCGAACCTGCAAATAACTAAAGTAGTTGATGGTGACAGCATCAAAATTTCTCTCAACGGCAAAACCGAGGCTCTGCGCCTGATTTGCGTCGATACAGAAGAAAGTCATCCGGGAGGCTCCAAACCTGTAACTGCGGCGGGGAAAGCAGGTACGGAAATGGCTAAAAAATACTTCGCGACAGCAGATGGGGGACTTGCTCAAATTGACATAGAATTTGATACAGACGATTCGGTTGAAGTGGCTCTACAAAAACACCGCGACAACTACGGGCGTCTCCTCTGTTACGTACATAAAGACGGAGAAAATTACAATCTTAAACTGATTGAAGAAGGCTGGAGTCCCTACTTCATCAAATACGGGCGCTCCAGATTGTATCACCGACAAATGACTGAGGCAGAATCGGCAGCTAAAGCTTACAATCTGATGATTTGGAATCCGATTATCAATGCCAAAATCCCCTCTCGCAACTATGCTAATTTACTGCCTTGGTGGTCGATGCGAGGCTCGATTGTTGAAGAGTTTCGGTTGTCGGAAGCAACGGCAGGAGTGCTTTCTTTGAGGTTGCACTACCCGAAAATATTAGCTGCTTCTGAGAAAGCTCAATCTCTTACTATTTTCTGCGATTTGGAGGCTGGGATTAATAAATGGATCGGCGGCAGCGCTCTAATTTATGCTGGTTCTGTGTATCATAAATTAGATTTGTGGATACCAGATGCTGAAACTGATGAAATGGCTCCCTTGAAGCGGCTAATTGAGAAACGTTATGCGGGTGTGGGACGGGGATATGTGTATGTCAGTGGGAAGGTAGAACAGTACAAAGGGAAGCCTCAAATAGTTTTGAAGGATATCAAACAACTTTCAGATTTTCCCCCACAAAAGTGAATTTTACATAAATTCAATTAAAAAATTGCCGGACAAATGGAACGATGAAGACTGTTCTGCGGGGAAGGCTATTAAATTTTGGGCGATTCCCTACCGCAACGGGCTCGCACGCGCGTTCGGGATAGCTTGGCTTCACGCATTTTTTAAAATTTAATTAGCATTATGGTTGACAATCCAAAATAATTGTGTTTTTTTTATTAGGCTAAATCCATTCATACTATAATACTATCATCGCCGATCTGTAGCTGCCAATAGCGGCGACATCCATCCAAACTCCAGAGATTTAAAAGCTATGTGCCAATTACTGGGAATGAACTGCAATGTTCCAACAGATATTTGCTTTTCTTTTGAGGGTTTTTCTGCAAGAGGTGGCAGAACAGACGTTCATCAAGACGGTTGGGGAATTGCTTTCTTTGAAGGTTTGGGATGTCGCCTTTTTATAGACTCTAAACCTGCGATTGCTTCTCCGGTTGCAGAAGTAGTGCGCCGCTATCCCATTCATTCAACTAACGTCATTGCTCACATCCGCAAAGCTACCCAAGGCGAAATTGCTTTGGAAAACTGCCACCCTTTTATTCGGGAACTTTGGGGGCGCTATTGGGTTTTCGCTCACAATGGAAATCTGGAAAATTTTAATCCAGAACGTGCCGGAGTTTACAAACCTGTTGGCAAAACTGACAGCGAAAAAGCATTCTGTTTGATATTAGAAAAGCTGCGCTCTACTTTTCCTCAAAGTAAGCCTGCTGTAGCGGAAATTTATCCGGTACTGGAGGAAATTACTAAAAGTTTGGCAGACCACGGAATTTTTAATTATTTACTTTCCGATGGAGAACACTTGTTCACCCACTGTTCTACTAATCTGCATTATATTGTGCGACAAGCACCTTTTGCTAGCGCTCACTCGATCGACGAAGATGTAACTGTCGATTTTCGGGAATTGACCAACGAGGACGATCGCGTGGCTGTTATTGCCACTTTTCCGCTGACTGATAACGAAGTTTGGACGCAAATTCAGCCGGGAGAATTGCTGGTATTTCAGGATGGTTTGCCGGTCAATTCTGGGCTGCTGGAGTTAAGTTAACGGGATTTCAACTGAGATGTTGCACCATTGTCAATAAGCTTTTTAGGAACAGGCTTTTCGGCCTGTTCCACAAGAAAATTTAATTTTTGTGGAACAGGCATCTTGCCTGTTCTTGAGAATGGTGCAAGATGTGAGTTTAAACAAATTTAAAGCCTAAACAGAGCATCGAACCTGCTAAATGACCAGCTTTCCAGCTTGATTTATTAAGCCAGATTTGTCATTGCGCTTGACAGCGGCTAAGCCTTCGGAAAAACTGCCAACAGCGGAAACTTAGGGGCGATCGCCCACTGGCCTGCTTGATTGATATATCCCCACCCTTTTGGATGGGTAACTGCTGCTAAACCTTGATTAAAGGAGCGGGTATTGCACAATTAGAGGATGATTCTTGTAGGGTGTCCCGCCTTCTGTGAAAATACACCTGACTGGCTACGATATCCCATCCCACAAAACAATCAAAATCATCCCCCAATTATCCAACGGCTTCTACTTTCCCCGAAGTGACAACAGAGGGATTAATTCGGTTGAACAGCCGCTAAAATTTGTCCGGCTGTCACCGTTTGCCCCTTTTCACAAAACAACTCGGCAACAGTGCCCGCAACATCAGCAGTAATAGCAATTTCCATTTTCATCGCTTCCAAAATTAACAGCCGATCGCCCTCTGCAACCGCATCTCCAACATTAACCAGCACCTGCCAAACATTGGCCGAAACGTGAGCGACAACAGCCTCACAGCCGATCGGCAAAACAACCTCCGCCGCCGTTTCCGAACCCACATCCGCCGAGGATTCTGCGGCAGATTCAGCTTCAAATTCCCCGGATGCGGCCCAGCGATCGCGCTCTGCATTAAATGCGGCCTGCTGCTGCGCTTTAAACTCAGCCGCACTGTTAGCAATAGAATGCAAAAACTCATTGTATTCTCTCAAATTAAAAGTGATTTCCTCAACCTTTAATTTAAACTTCCCTTCGATAAATGCTTCCCGACAGCGGTGCAATTCCTCATGAGAAACCGGATAAAATCGGATTTGGTCAAAAAAGCGTAAAAGCCAAGGTTTACCAGACTGGAAATCCGCCGTTTGTTTGAACCGATTCCACATTTGCACCGTGCGGCCGACAAATTGATAACCTCCCGGCCCTTCCATCCCGTAAACGCACAAATACGCGCCGCCAATGCCAACTGCATTTTCAGGAGTCCAAGTGCGGGCGGGATTGTATTTAGTAGTAACCAAACGGTGGCGCGGATCGAGGGGAGTTGCGACGGGCGCGCCTAAATAAACGTCTCCCAAACCCATCACTAAATAGCTAGCATTAAATACAATTTCTCTGACTTGTTCGATGCTGTCAAGCCCGTTTATGCGGCGAATAAACTCAATATTGCTGGGACACCAAGGTGCGTCCGATCGCACAGACTGCATATATTTTTCAATGGCCAACAGCGTCGATTCATCTTCCCAAGATAAAGGTAAGTGCACAATTCGCGCCGGCACTTCCAAATCCTCGATCGCCGGAAGTTCCGCCTCCGCCGCAATCAGCGCCTGCATTAGCTGCTGTTGCGAAATCTGGCGGCCCTCAAAGTGAATTTGGAGCGATCGCATTCCCGGCACTAATTCGATAACACCCGGCAACGGATTGGCTTTCAACTGTTCCATCAATGCGTGCGCCCGAAAACGCAAATTTAAATCCAGCACCAACGGGCCGTATTCAACTAGAATATATTTATCCCCAGCTTGACGGTAAGTAACAGCAACCTGTCCCGGAGATTGGGGAATTTCGTGCAAAATTGGAGAAGCGGGAACTGCGGGCAATTCCTCCGCATTTTCCCCAAAAACAGGCAAACTAAAAGTAGCAATTTGCAGATTTTGTGCTAATTCCCGCTGCAAAGCTTCAGCAAAACTCAAACAGTGAAAGCGAATGCTGTCCCCCGGTTTCAGTTGCCCGATTTTCCACAATTCCGACTGCACAATAGTAGCAGGACACACAAAACCTCCCAAACTCGGGCCGTCAAGACCGAGAATTACAGGCATATCGCCCGTAAAATCGATCGTGCCGATCGCGTAAGCATTATCGTGAATGTTAGACGGGTGCAAACCCGCTTCCCCTCCGTCTTGACGCGCCCAGGTGGGCTTCGGGCCGATCAGCCGAATGCCCGTCCGCGTCGAGTTGTAATGCACCTGCCATTCTGTGGAGAAAAACATTTCGATGTCTGACTCAGTAAAGAAATCCGGCGCGCCGTGAGGCCCGTACAAAACGCCGATTTCCCAATTATTGCTGTAGGTGGGAATTAGTTCGGGAGGCAAAGATATTTCCGCTTCCAGAGTTGCAGTTTGGTTGAGTTTTAACACATCTCCCGGACGCAGCGTGCGGCCCGCGTGTCCGCCAAATTTGCCCAGTACAAAAGTTGATTTGCTGCCCAAATAATCGGGGACATTAAAGCCGTGTTTGACTGCTAAATAAGTGCGGTAGCCGTCGCCTTGAATGGCTTTTAACTTGAGAATGCTGCCAGCTTTTACGGGAATTGCTGTCCAAAACGGCACCGGTTCGCCGTTTAGCGTTCCCTTCATAGTTGCACCAGTCAAACTAATAACTGTATCAGCATTGAAGCGCAGAGTTGGGCCTGTAGCTGTGAATTCCAATCCTGCTGTCGATTCGGGATTTCCTACTAAACGATTTGCCAATCGAAATGCCAGATGATCCATCGGTCCAGAAGGCGGCACGCCAACATCCCAATAGCCAATCCGCCCCGGATAATCTTGAATGCTGCTGTAGGTTCCCCCATCCAATACATCGATCGTTAAAGGTGCGTATTCAAAAGAGTTTAAAAAGCGCGTGCTCAGTTCGCCCCGGCTGAATCGGGAATCGTCCAAAATCTGGCGGAGGTAATCTAAATTAGTTTCAATTCCCGCTATTTCACTGGCATCTAAAGCAGCTTTTAGTTTTACGATCGCCTGCGTTCGATTATCCCCGCAAACGATCACTTTGGCTAGCAGCGGATCGTAAAAAGGAGTAACCTCCGTGCCGGTTTCTATCCAACTGTCGCAGCGGACGTTTTCGGGAAACGCAACTTGATTCAGCAACCCGGAACTCGGCTGAAAATTCTTGCCGGCATCTTCCGCATAAATTCGCACCTCAATTGAGTGTCCCTGCGGCTGATAACGGTACTCTTCCAGGGGGAACAAATCTCCCGAAGCCTGTTTTACCATCCACTCAACGAGGTCGATGTTGTTGACAGTTTCAGTAACGCCGTGTTCGACTTGCAAGCGCGTGTTGACTTCCAAAAAATAAAACTGTTTCGCATCGACATCAAATACAAATTCAACAGTACCCGCTGACTGGTAATTTACCGCTTTTCCCAGCCGCACTGCTGCACGGTACAAGTGATTTCGCTGTTCGTCGCTAATACCAGGGGCGGGGGTTTCTTCAATTACTTTTTGATTGCGCCGCTGCACCGAACAATCTCGCTCGCCCAAGGCTATGACATTGCCTTTGCCATCTCCAAAAATTTGGACTTCAATGTGTCTGGCTGTTTGAATGTATTTCTCTAAAAAAACGCCGCTTTGTTTAAAATTGCTTTGACTCAAACGCTGTACTTTTTCAAATGCTTCTGCCAAATCTCGATCGCCAAAACAAGCCTGCAAACCAATGCCGCCACCGCCTGCGGTACTTTTGAGCATCACGGGATAGCCGATCGCCCCAGCCGCTTTTTGGGCATCCTCCAAACTTGCTAAAAGTTCACTTCCGGGAGTTAGCGGCACTTGATTTGCAGCGGCTATTTCCCGCGCGGTGTGCTTCAATCCAAAGCAGCGCAACTGACTCGGAGTCGGGCCGATAAATGCAATATTCTCGCTTGCACAAGCTTCGGCAAATTCAGCATTTTCGCTCAAAAAGCCGTAACCCGGATGGATAGCTTGAGCTTTTGTTTGGCGCGCAACTTCGAGAATGCGATCGAACCGCAAATAACTCTCGGCTGCGGCGGCTGCACCGATACAAACGGCTTCGCTGGCGGCGAAAACGTGCGAGGCGCGGGCGTCGGCTTCCGAATATACTGCTACCGAAGCAATTCCGAGGCGATCGAGGGTGCGGATAATTCGGCAGGCAATTTCACCGCGATTTGCAATCAAAACTTTGTTAAACATTTAGGGAATTGCTGATTGGTATCTAGTTACATCTTGTACTAGCCTGAAGAACAGGCAAGATGCCTGTTCCACAAACATTAATTTTTGTTGTGGGGTGGGCTTCTAGCCCGCCCTAAAAC